>CAZBTE010000033.1:0-13113 GCA_964494665.1 uncultured Limnobacter sp. | reverse complement strand
CCCCGTTCCTCGTCGCCGCACAGGGCGAATCCGGCGAGCAGCGCGTGCCGATGCGCGGCAAGTTCGAGCAGGTGCACGCGCGCCACGGTCATCACGGCCACCACGGTGGTCCGGGTTGGCATGGCGGGCAAGGCGAGCGCGGGATGGCCGGTGCCGGATTCCTGCGCGGGCTGGACCTGAGCGACGAGCAGCGCGACCGGATCTTCGCGATCCGGCACGCCAGCGAGCCGGCGATGCGCGAGCAGCTCAAGATCCTGCGCTCTGCGCGCGGCGAGTTGTCCCGGCTCGCGCTGTCCGCCGATTACGACGAGGCGAAGGTGAAGGCGCTCGTCGATCGCAACGCGCAGGCGATGAGCACGCTGGCGCAGCAGCGCGCGCGCGACATGAACCAGATCTTCCGCGTGCTGACGCCCGAGCAGCAGGCCAAGGTGCTCGAGCGCCGCACGCGCATGGAGCAGCGCGGCTCCGGGCGCGGCGAAGGACGCCGCGGCGCGCCCGGCAAGGAAGGCCGGCCGGCTGCCCCGCGCAGCTGACATCGGCGCATCGTCGCAGTTGCGGCGGCGCGGTGCCCTGCGGGGCATCGCGCCGCCGTCGCGTTTCACGGCTGCATTTCGACGGCCGCATTTTCACGCTCGCGTTTCCGCAATCGCGCTTCCGGTACAGTGCCGCATGGCACTCAGGGCGACGATCTACAAGGCCGAGCTGTCGGTGGCCGACATCGACCGCGGCTATTACGCCGATCATGCGCTGACGATCGCGCGCCACCCGTCGGAAACCGAAGAGCGGATGATGATCCGCCTGTTAGCGTTCTCGCTGCGCGCGGACCCGGCACTGACCTTCGGCCCGGGTCTGTCCACCGACGACGAGCCTGACCTCTGCGCGCGCGACGCGACCGGCGCGATCGACACCTGGATCGACGTCGGCTGGCCGGACGAGCGACGCGTGCGGCGTGCGTGCTCGCGTGCACGCGACGTGCTGGTGGTGACCTACGGCGGCGCGAAGGCCGGCGCGTGGTGGGCCCAGTGCGCCGCTGCGCTGGCACGCTGCAGCAACTTCGGCGCAATCGAGGTGCCGGCGCAGGCATCGCAGGCGCTGGCGGCGCTGGCACGTCGCGCGATGCGCGTGCACTGCACGATCCAGGACGGACACGTGACGATCGGCGCCGACGACGGGCAGGCGACGTTCGAGCCGGTCGTTTTGCGCGCACGCGGCTGAGCGGCTGGCCGCCCTGCGCAACCGGCGGCGCGAGGCGATGCCGGCAGGCCCCGGCGGTGCCGCACCCGCCGCGCGGGTAACATGCACGCCATGATCAGCGACACGAACGACACCGGCGCCCCGCCGCTGGCCGACGAGGATTTCGACCGGCTCGACCAGTTGCTCGCCGACCTGGGCAGCGACGACGCGATGATCGTCGAGGAACTCGACGGCTTCCTGGCCGCGCTCGCCTGCGCGCCCGAGCCGGTGGGCGCGTCGGAGTACCTGCCGGTGGTGTTCGGCCGTGACGTACAGCCGGGTGGAACAGTCGGCGATGGCGCCATCGACCCGGCGCTGTCGTCGCTGGTGCGCCGGCACGCGCACGGCGTGGCCGCGGCGTTGCAGGCGGGCGACTTCGCCCCGGTGCTCGGCTACGACGAACAGGGGCAGCCCGACGGCGTCGCCTGGGCGGTGGGTTTCCTGCGGGCCGTGGAGATGGCGCCCGAGAGCTGGGACGCGATGCTCGAGGAGAAGGATTTCGGCGACGCGCTCGACGCGGTCGAAACGCTGGCGGCCACGCTGGACGACGAACGCGGCGCACGCGCGCCGTCGCGGCACGAACGCGAGGCGCTGATCGAACAGATGATCGGCGACGTGGCCGACATCCACGAGTTCTTCCGGCCATTTCGCCAGTCGGGCACCACGCCGCAGGCGATGCGCGTGCAGACGGTGCGTCGCGAACAACCCAAGGTGGGGCGCAACGATCCATGCCCGTGCGGCAGCGGACGCAAGTACAAGGCCTGCTGCGGCGCTGCCTGAGCGGCTATCCGCTTTCGGCGACGGCCGACACGACGTAGCGCAGCGGGCCGCCGGGCACCACGGCGTCGAGCGGCCAGCAGGTGACGAGCGTCAGTGCGTCCACGCCGCGATCGGCGGCCACGCCCAGGTTGCGCCGGTCGACGACGCGCGTCGCGACGACGCGATAGGTGCGGCGCCGGCCGTCGAGCCGCTCGACCTCGATGCGCTGTCCGCCTGCGAGTTCCCCGAGGATGCGGAAATGCGTGTCGCGATGCCCGCTGATCATGCTGTTGCCGGCCGCGCCGGGCAGGGGCGTTCCGGTGCGGTGACCGGGGCCGAACGCGAGCACGCGTCCTGCGTCGCCCGCCAGCACGACCATCGAACGCGCGTGCTCGACGAAGGTGATGCGCGCGACCGCGGTGGTATCGGCCCAGGCCCACGGGCGTGCCGCCGCCTTTCCGTCGGCGCGGTTGCGCTCCCACGCGCGTTCGATCATCGCCTGCGCGAGCCAGGCCTTGGCGTACAGCCAGGTGCCTGCGCCCAGCTGCCAGAGGCCCGTCACGACCAGCGCCGCGAGCGCGAGGCGCGCGGCGTTCAGCCTGCTGCGCATGGGCGCCGCGCGCTCGTGCGCAGGCCGGGAAGGCGCCCGCGCAGGCGCGGCAGCAGCGCGAGCGCGAGCAGCAGCAGGCCGGTGACGATCTGCAGCGTCGCCGGCGTGGCGCCCTGCGCCAGCTCGCCCTGGCCGAACACGCCCTCGAGCTCCCAGCCCGCCGGCAGGTGCGTCGGCACCGTCGTGCCGTGCAGCGGTGTGTCGGGCGGGCGCGCCGGCGTCACGTCGACCGCCACCAGGCTGGTATAGGCCGTGACGAGGTGGTGCGCGAGCCCCAGGTCGCGGATGCGCGTGCGCAGCGCCTGCGCTTCGCCGGCATCGGCGCCCGATCGCGCGAGCTCGTCGCCGAGCGCTTCGATGCGCGCGCGGGCCCACGCGGCGTGCAGTCCGCTGCCTTCGGTGAACGAAACCGGCACGCGGCTTTCCCAGCGGATGCCGGCAGCCTCGCCCGACACCGTGACCGCCGTCGGCGCTGCGGCGAACCGTGCCTGCAGCACGATCGGTTCGCCCGCGTAGAGCTCGCCGGGCAGCGCGACCGGATCCAGCGGCTGTGCGCCGTCGAAGCGCAGTTGCAGCCCGGTGAGCATCGGCCTTGCGAGCTTCGCGTACAGCTCGCCCATCCTGCGTTCGACGTCGGCCACGCGGCCGATGAAGGTGTAGCTGCCGCGCCCCGCCTCGGCTGCCTTGCGCATGAACCAGCCATTGGGTGCCGAGCCGATGCCGACCGTGAAGAAGCGCCGCGAAGGGCCGAGCCTGCGCTCGATCAGCGCCAGCATCTCGGCTTCGTAGCCGACCGCGCCGTCGGTCATGAAAACGACCTGCGACACCATGCCCGGTATCGCGGGCGCGGCAAGGGCCTGCTCGATCGCGCCGCGCATCTCGGTGCCGCCCTCGGCGCGCAGCGTGTCGATCCACGCCAGCGCCTCGGCGCGCCGGCGCTCGTCGAAGGGCTGCGGGACCGCGTACAGGCTGTCGTGCCGGCCGCTGAAGCGGATCAGGTTGAAGCGGTCGCCGGGGCGCAATTGCGCGATGCCGTGGCGCAGCGCGCGCACCGCCTGCCGGAATGAATCGCCGGCCATCGAGCCGGAGGTGTCGATCACGAAGGTGGTTTCGCGCGCGATGTGCACCCGGGCCGAGCCGCCGTCGAGGGGTGGCGCCAGCACCAGCTGCCCGTAGTGCAGCTCGCCGTGACGCTCGAGCCTGAACGCGCCGGCCGGCGTGCTGCCGGGCCGAGGCGACCACTCGAGCTCGAAGTCGCGGTCGGCCACCTCGGTGGCGTCGAGCGCGATCTCGTGCAGGTGCGGCGCCGGGCTGGTCACGCGGATCGGGTGGGTGGTCGACGACGGCGCGGTGACCGGCACGCCCGCGTCGAGCCGCGCACCGATCGTCAGCGCGTTCGCGCGGCGCGTGCCCTGAAGGGGATGGACCAGCACCGGCAGCGCGCCCGGCCCGACGATCTCGTTGGCGGGGTCGTAGCGCGGCCCGACGACCGTCGGCAGCCGCAGGCGCCACGAGCCGTCCTTCATCGCGATCGTCTGCTGGTACTCGATGCGGATCGTGATGTGCGCGCCGGGCGCGATGTTCGCCACGCGCGCGGTGAACAGGTTCGGGCGCTGCTGCTCGACGAGCGAGGCGCCCTTGCCGGCGGCGGCCGCTTCGCGATACTCGGCGTGCGCCGCGGCGCGTTCGCGGATGCGGCCTTCGACGAGTCGCTCGCCGACCTGCATCTGCAGGTGGTCCACCGCGCCGTCGTCGGGCAGCGGAAACACGTACACGCCTTCGAGCCAGGACGAGCCCGGATTCTCGAACTTCTGCACGACCGTGGTGCGTGCGACCGGACCGGTGATCTCGATGTGCACGTCGCTGTGCTGCAGTGGCGCCGCCTTCAGGCCTTGCGTGGTGCGAAACAGCAGCGCCGCACGGTCGGCCGTGCCGACCGATGTGACCGCCGGCAGGCGTTCGGGCACCTGGGCGTTTGCCTGCGTGCTCACCAGCAGCACCAGCGCGCCCAGCACGACCGAGACGAACACGGCGGTGGCGATCACGCTGCCCGCGAACGCGAGCCACTCGCGCCAGTCGAAGTGTGCGGCGGCGAGCGATGCGCCGACGGGGCCGGAAGGCGGCGGCGCGGCATTGGCGCGGGGCGGCGTCGGTTCGGTGGCGGCGTATCGCGGCATCGTGTCGGTCTCCGGCGGGGCCGTCGCGGCAGTGCGCTGCGACGCATGCCGGCATTGCGCGCCAGCGCCACGGCGTTCGCCGGGCACGAATCGGATCGCGGCGGGTGCGATTCGGGCAATCCTCCGACAGCCGCCCGGCGCGGTCGGACCGGCACGGGCTTTGCGCTACATTGCGCCCATGAGCCGCCGCATCGCCATCGTCGAGGACGAGCCCGCCATTCGCGAGAACCTGCGCGACGCGCTGGCGCGCCATGGCTTCGAGGTCGCCGGCTTCGGTGACCGGCGCACCGCGCAGGCCGCGCTCGATGCGCGCCTGCCCGACATGGCGATCATCGACGTGGGGCTCGGCGACGAGCCCGACGGCGGCTTCGAGCTGTGCCGCTGGCTGCGCGAGCGCGCGCCGGCACTGCCGATCCTGATGCTGTCGGCGCGCGACTCGGAGCTGGACATTGTCTCCGGCCTGCGCCTGGGCGCCGACGACTACCTGACCAAGAACGTGAGCCTGCCGCACCTGCTGGCCCGGGTCACCGCGCTGTTCCGGCGCGTCGACGCGCTCGCCCAGCCGCACGGCGCGGCGGAGCCGCTGCAGCGCGGCGCGCTGCGGCTGGACGTGCCGCGCTTCGCGGCGACCTGGCGCGACCGCGCGATCGAGCTGACGGTGACCGAGTTCTGGATGCTGCACGCGCTCGCGCGCCATCCCGGCCACGTGAAGGACCGCGACGCGCTGATGCGCGAGGCGAACCTGGTGGTCGACGACCAGACCGTGACTTCGTACGTCAAACGCATCCGGCGCAAGTTCGAGGCCGTGGACGCGGCCTTCGACGCGATCGAGACGGTCTACGGCCTTGGCTACCGTTTCGTCGAGCGCGCCTGAAGGCGCATCGCGCGGGCCTGCCACGCGCCGCTGGCGCCTGCCGCTCGGCCTGCGGTTCACGCTCGCGCTGGCGATGCTGCCGCTGCTGGCGCTGCCGCTGGTCGGCGTGCGCTTCGCCGAGGTGATGACCGAGCTGGCGCGCAACGAGCGGCTCGAGAACCAGGCGCAGGCGGCGCGCAACCTGGCCGCTTCGCTGCACGAACGTCGCGAGCTGTTCGACGCCGGTGCGTCGTCCGGCGCACGCGGGGCGCGGGCCGAACCGCTGCCGGTGGAGCTGCTGGCCGACGTGGTGGTCGATCACGACCTCAGCGAATGGCTCGAAGTGCCGGGGCGCGCGTTGCCGATGCGCGCGCCCGACGGCAGCGTCGCCGCGGTGCTGCGCGTGCGGCTGGCAGCGGCGCGCTCGCAGGAGCGCCCCGGCAAGTTCTTCCTGGTGGTGGACGCCGACGACGAACGCCTGGTGCTTCCGGAGCCGCGCGACGGGGCGATGCTGCCGGGTGACGAACTGATCGTCGAGCACGGCTCCGGTCCGGACTCGATGCAGGCCATGCAGGTGCGCCCGCTCGAGCGGCCCGGTGGATGGATGGCGGAGATCGGATTCGATGCGGAGCCCGCGCTGCTGCGCGTGCGCATCACCGACGTCGACTACCTGGGCTCGCGGCGCATCGAGGGACGGGCCGATTCGGGCCTGCTCGCGCCGGTGCAGCCGTTCGCCGCGTCGGCGCGCGACGATCCGCGCCCGGCGTTGTGGGCCGAGGCCGTGCGCGGGTTGTCGCGCGCGAGCGGGCGGGTTTCGGTGTTCGATGCCGGCGGCGTGCTGCTCGCCCAGTCGGGCCGGGCGTCCGAAGCATCCGCGCCGGCCACCACCTGGCAGTCGCGCCTGGCGCGCAGCCTGCTCGCGACCGCGCTCGGGATGCACACCGAGCGCTTCGTCGACGACTCGCCTGCGGACGACGGCATGGCGTTGCCGCCGCTCACGCGCGCGCTGTCCGGCCTGCCGGCGCAGCAGTCCGAACGCATCGGCGAGCAGGCGGGGCTGCCGGCCTGGATGCTCACCAGCGCCCAGCCGCTGTGGGTGAACGACCGCGTGGTCGGCGCGCTGGTGCTCGAGGAGAACACCGGCTCGCGGCTGGACCCGGCGCGCGAGGCGATCGAGCGGCTCACGCTGCTGGCCGCCGCGGCGATGGCGGCCAGCGCACTGGCGCTGCTGGCGATCGGATCGGTCACGGTGGCGCGCGTGGTGCGGCTTCGGCGTCGCGCCGAGCAGGCGATCGATTCGCGTGGACGCGTCGTGGGCGGGATCGCCGCGCCGCGCATTCGCGACGAGATCGGTGCGCTGGCCGAGAGCCACGCGCGCGTGCTCGAACGGCTGAGGCAGCACCAGGAGTACCTCGGCAACCTGCGTTCACGGCTGGTGCACGAGCTGCGCACGCCGATCATGGTGGTGCGCTCCTCGCTCGAGAACCTCGCTGCCGAGGTTCAGCCCGAGCGCCGCGAGGCCTACCTCGAGCGCGCGCGCGACGGCGCGCAGCGGCTCGAGCGCATCGTCGCGAGCATGGGCGAGGCGTCGAGCCTGGAAGCGATGCTCGCGCAGAGCCGCCTCGAGACGGTCGACCTGGTGGCGCTGCTGAACGCCTGCGCCGACGGCTATCGCGGCGCGTTCGCCCCGCACGTCTTCGAGCTCGAGTGCACGGTCGGCGCGGCGCCCTGCCCGGTGGTGCCCGAAGCGATCGTGCAGGCGCTGGACAAGCTGGTGTCGAACGCCGTCGACTTCGCACTGCCCGGCACCCCGATCGTGCTGGCGCTGCGCGCGCAGTCAGCGGCCGATGCGGCGCATCCCGCGCGTGGCTGGGCGCTGTCGGTGCGCAACCAGGGACCGCCGCTGCCGCAGGCGATGCACGACAGCCTGTTCGATTCGATGGTGTCGATGCGCGACAGCCGCAGCGGCGGCGACGCGCACCTCGGCCTGGGGCTCTACCTGGTACGGCTGGTGGCCGAGTTCCACGGCGGCAGGCCGTTCGCGCGCGATGTCGGCGGCGGCGTGGAAGCGGGATTCACCGTGGCGTCGCCCGCGCGAGCGGGCTGAGCGCCGGTGCGCTTCAGCCGAGGCGCACCGGAACGAAGATGCGCACCTCGCCACGCTGCACCAGCAGCGCGAGCTGGCGAGCATCGCCGTTGACCAGCGCGCGCAGTGCCTCGACGCTGTCGACCGGCTTGCCGTTGACCGAAAGGATCACGTCGCCGGGCTCGATGCCGGCGCGCTCGGCGGCGCCCGACACGCCTTCGACCACCAGCCCGTTGCCGAGGCGCGCTGCCTGGCGCTCCTGTTCGGCGAGCGGGCGCACCGCCACGCCGAGGCGATGCTCGCTGTGCTCCGCAGCCTTGGGCACGGCCCTGGCGGCGTTCGCGGCCTGCGACTCGGCCAGCACTGCGGTCAGCTGCTCGCGCTTGCCCTGGCGCATCACGTCGAGCGTGACCCGGTCGCCCGGGCTCGCCTTGGCGACCAGCGCCGCGAGGTCGCCGGAGCGTTCGATGCGCTCGCCGTTCAGCGCCAGCACGACGTCACCGGCGCGCAGCCCGGCCTTCTCGGCGGCACCTCCCTTGGCGACGTCCGACACCAGCGCGCCGTCGGGGCGCTCGAGCTCGAAAGACTCGGCGAGCCCCTGGTTGAGTTCCTGCACCGTCACGCCCAGCCGGGCATGCCTGACGCTGCCGGTGGCGAGGATCTGCTCCTTCACGCGCACCGCCACGTCGATCGGAACGGCGAACGACAGGCCCTGGTAGCCACCGGTGCGCGAGTAGATCTGCGAATTGATGCCCACCACGCGTCCGTGCGCGTCGAACAGCGGGCCCCCCGAGTTGCCCGGGTTCACCGCCACGTCGGTCTGGATGAACGGCACGTAGGCGTCTCCGGGCAGCGCGCGCGCCTTGGCACTCACGATGCCCGAAGTGGCACTCTGCTCGAAGCCGAACGGCGAGCCGATCGCCAGCACGTAGTCGCCCACTTCGAGCAGGGAAGGATCGCCCACCTGCACGGGGGTCAGTCCGCTCGCCTCGATGCGCAGCACCGCCACGTCGGTGGCCGGATCGATGCCGAGCACGCGTGCCTCGAATTCGCGCCGGTCCGCCAGTTTCACGGTGACGGTTCGCGCCTCGCGCACCACGTGCGCGTTGGTGAGGATCAGCCCGTCCTCGCTGACGATGAACCCGGAGCCCTGGCCGTGCACGGGCGTCTCGCCGCGCGGCATCGGCGGCACCGGGAGGCCGCGGTAGAAGCGGAAGTACGGGTCGTTCTCCAGCTCGGAGGGCCGTTCGCGCGCGGGCGCTGCCGGGCCCTCGGCGGTGATGCCGACCACTGCCGGGCCGAAGCGCTGGAAGATCGCGCGGTAGTCCGGCGCGGAGGTCGGCGCGACCGGAACGAACGAGGTTGCCGAAGGGGCTGGCGTGGTGGCGCGCTGCTCCGGCGCGCTCACCGCCGAGACGGTCTTCGTGAACCACTCGACCGGATTCAGGCTCCACGCGTAGGTGCTGCCTGCACTGGCCAGTCCGGCGCCGGCCAGGAGCACCGCCAGCGTCTTGTTCTTCATCGTCGAATATCTCCGGGTGCGTTGCGTGCAACGCGCGTAGCCAGCACGATAGGCAAGCCGGCTTAGATGATCCTTAAGTCGTCGACGCCGCGCCCGCGCGTGGCAGGCGCACCAGCACGCGCAGGCCCCCCAGCGCGGACTGTTCCAGCTCGATGCGCCCGGCGTGCCGATCGACCACCGCCTTGACGATCGCCAGCCCCAGGTCGCTGCCGGCGTCGTCGCCGGCGCTGCGTCCGTAGAAGCGGTCGAACACGCGCTCGCGCTCCTCGGGCGGGATGCCGGGGCCGTCGTCGTCGACGCTCAGGCGCACTTCCTGGTCGTCGGCGGTCACTTCCACGTCGATGCGGCTGCCGGTCGGCGTGTGTCGCAGCGCGTTGTCGATCAGGTTGCGCACCAGGCTGTGCAACGCGTTGGCGTCGCCCAGGAGCGCGGCCGCTTCTGCGGCCGCGACGTGGATGCGCGATCCGCGCGCCTCGGCCAGCGGCAGCATCTCGACCACTGCGTCACCGGCAATGCTCGCCAGGTCGACGCTCGCGCCCACCGTGGCGCGCGCCTCGGGCTCGCTGCGCGCCAGCGTCAGCAACTGGTCCACGAGGTGGGCCGAGCGGTCGATGCCGGCGTTCAGTTCGCCAAGCGCCTCGCTGCGCGAGTCGTCGTCGCGCGCGCGCCCGAGCAGGCCTGCCTGAAGCTTGAGCGCCGCGATCGGCGTGCGCAACTCGTGTGCGGCGTCGGCGACGAACGCGCGCTGCGCCTCGAACGCGCGCCGCAGTCGTTCGAGCAGCCCGTTGAGCGAGCGCACCATCGGCTCGACCTCGGTGGGCAGCTCGTCCTCCGGCACCGGATCGAGCCGCTGTGCGTCGCGCCGCCGCAGTTCCGAGGCCACGCGCTCGACCGGGCGCAGCGACTGGCCGACCAGCCACCAGATCGCCAGCGCGACCAGCGGCGCGAAGATCAGCAGCGGCGTGAGGCTGCGCAGCGCCGCGGAGGCGGCAATGCGCTCGCGCACCTCGAACGGCTGGCCGACCTGGATTACCCGGCCGCGCGCCAGCGTGCTGTAGACGCGCCAGCGTTCACCCTCGGTGACGACGTCGGCGAAGCCAAGCGTGGCGCGCTCGGGCAGGCGTGCGCGCGAGCGCGTGTGCGACAGGTAGATCTTGGAGCCGTCGGCGCTCCAGATCTGCACCACGAAGTCGAACTGCTCGCGGTCCTCGGGCGGACCGGGAGGCGGCAGCACCGATCCCTGGTCGCGCAGCGACAATGCCATCTGCCGCAGGTGGTAGTCGAACAGTTCGTGACTCTCGCGCAGCACGTAGCGGTAGCTGACCGTGCCGATCACGGCTTCGGCGAGGATGAACAGCGGCAGCAGCGACAGCAGGAGTCGGGCGCGAATCGACGGTGCGCTCATCCTTCGTCCTGCGAATCCCTGGGAACGAAGTAGCCCACGCCGCGCACGTTCTGGATGAAGTCGTGCCCGAGCTTGCGCCGCAGGCCGTGAATGTAGACCTCGACCGCGTTGCTCTCGATGGATTCACCCCAGCCGTACAGCCGATCCTCGAGCTGGGTCCGCGAGAGCACCGCGCCGGGCCGCAGCACCAGCGCCTCGAGTACCGCGAACTCGCGTGGCGACAGCGTGACCGGTTCGCCGTCGCGCGTGACCTCGCGCGTGGCCGGGTCGATGCGCACGCCGCGCAGCTCGAAGATCGCCTCTCCGCGCCCGGCACTGCGGCGCAGCAGCGCACGCATGCGTGCGCCGAGCTCCTCGAGGTCGAACGGCTTGACCAGGTAGTCGTCGGCGCCCGCATCCAGGCCGACCACGCGATCCTGGACGTCGTCGCGCGCGGTGACGATCAGCACCGGCGTGGCGTCGCGCCGCTCGCGCATGGCGCGCAGCAGCGAAACGCCGTCGCGCCCCGGCAGCCCGAGGTCGAGCAGCACCAGGTCGAAACCCGACGTCGCCAGCGCGGTGTCGGCGGCCTCGGCGTCGCGCACCCAGTCGACCGCATAGCCGTCCAGGCGCAACGCGGTCTGGACCGCCTGCCCGATCATCCGGTCATCCTCGACGAGTAGCACTCTCACGAAACCCACGCTCCGGCGCTCCGGGCGCCGTTGCGAGGATACCGCGTCCCGCCGCGCAACCTCGGCGCGACGGCAACCCGGCGCGACGGCAACCACGGCGCGTGCCGGGGGCCGAACCGCAGGCCCCATCGAACCACCCGCAGTGAAGAAGCGCGTCAGCCGGCGACCATCGTCTCGTCGCACGGCACGCCGTCGGCGTCGACCGTCTCGAGGCGTACCGTGAAGCCCCACAGGCGCTGCAGGCACGCCAGCACGCGCTGCGCATCGTCATCCAGCGGGCGCCCGCGACGGCGCACGTGGCGCAGCGCGAGGCTGCGGTCGCCGTCGCGCTCGAAGCCGGTCACCTGGATGTCCGGCACGCGCACGTCGCGATCGTAGTGCGCTGCCAGCAGCGTGCGCACGCGCCGGTAGCCAGCCTCGTCGTGGATGCAGTCCACTTCGAGCGTGGACTCGCCCTCGCGATCGGCGATCGCGAACAGGCGGAACTCGCGGATCAGCTTCGGCGACAGGAACTGCGCGATGAACGATTCGTCCTTGAAGTTGCGCATCGCGAAGTCGAGCACGCGACGCCAGTCGGCGCCCGCGATGTCGGGAAACCAGTGCCGATCCTCGTTGTCCGGGCATTCGCAGATGCGCCGGATGTCGCGGAACATCGCGAAGCCGAGCGCGTACGGGTTGCAGCCGGCGTACCCGCGCTCGTCGAAGCCGCGCTGCGCGATCACGCCGGTGTGCGACTCGAGGCACTCGATCATGAAGCCGTCGTCGGCCAGGCCGTGGTCGTAGAGCCGGTTCAGCAGCGTGTAGTGCCAGAAGGTGGCCCAGCCTTCGTTCATGACCCGGGTCAGGCCCTGCGGATAGAAGTACTGCGCGACCTTGCGCACGATGCGCACGAGCTCGCGCTCCCACCGCGCAAGCCGGGGCGAGTGCTTCTCGACGAAGTAGAGCAGGTTCTCCTGCGGCTCCGGGGCGCGCGCGTCGGCGTCGGCCTGCCGCGCCGGTGCCTGCGGCAGCGTGCGCCAGAGCTCGTCGTGGCGTGCCTGCTCCCAGGCCTGGCGCTCGCGCCAGCGCGCGCGCTCGGCCTGCGCCGACAGCGGCCGCGGGTGGCGGTAGCGGTCCACGCCGTGATCCATCAGTGCGTGGCAGGCGTCGAGTACTTCCTCGACCGCCTCGGCGCCGTAGCGTTCCTCGCATTCGCCCACGTAGCGCCGCGCGAACACCATGTAGTCGACGATGGCGTCGGCCGCGGTCCACTGGCGGAACAGGTAGTTGCCCTTGAAGAACGAGTTGTGGCCGTAGCAGGCGTGCGCGATCACCAGCGCCTGCAGCGGCATCGGGTTCTCCTCCATCAGGTAGGCGATGCACGGGTCCGAGTTGATGACGATCTCGTAGGCCAGCCCTTGCGTGCCGCTGCGGTACGCGTGCTCGTGCGCGATGAACGACTTGCCGAAGCTCCAGTGCGGGTAGTGCACCGGAAGGCCGGTCGACGCATAGGCGTCGAGCATCTGCCGGCTGTCGATGACCTCGATCTGGTTGGCGTAGCAGTCGAGCCCGTACTCGTCGCGTGCGATGCGGCCGAGCGCCTCGTCGTAGCGCTCGATCAGCTCGAAGCTCCACTCGCCGCCGGTGGAGATCGGGGACGTCATGGCGTGCCGCGCCCGGAGCGCTCAGGCGCCGGCCGGCGCGGGCGCGCCGGCGCGGCGGAACAGGTCGCGGAACACCGGCCAGATGTCGCCGCTTGCGTGCACTTCGCGCATCGCGAACTGCGGAGCGTCGATGCGCCGGTAGGCCGCCGACAGC
>CAZBTE010000032.1:0-13140 GCA_964494665.1 uncultured Limnobacter sp. | reverse complement strand
CTGCCCGAGGAGATCCGCGGCTTCGGGCACGTGAAGGAGCGCAGCGTGAAGGCTGCGCTGGCGCGGCGCGCGCAGTTGCTCGACGAGCATGCCGGTGCGGCGACCGCTGGTGCCTCGATGTCCGGAACCGCCGACTAGGGCCGCACGAACAAAAAAAGCCCGGTCTTGCGACCGGGCTCGTTGCGCGGGACGGGAGGAGGAGAGCTGCCGCCGCGAAGCGGCTTCCCGCGCAGCGTGCTTACGCAGCCTTGCGCGCGCGCGAAGCGGTGGTCGTCTTCGCCGCCGCGGCCATGTTGGCCTCGGCCACTTCGACAGCCTGCTTGGTCGCCTTGCTGACCTGGTCGAACGCGCTGTTGGTGGCGTTCACGGCCTGCTTGACCAGCGCAACCAGCCCTTCGCTGCCGGCCGGGGCGTTCTGCGCCATCGCGTCGATCGCGGCGTACAGCTGCCGGTTGCTCTCGGCGAACTGCTTCTCGAACAGCTTGGCCAGCTCGGTGCCGGTTTCGTTGGCGATTTCGTAGACGTGCTTGTAGTAGGCGGTGACCTTGTCGGTCGCCGGCTGGACCGAGCCGGAGGCCATGTCGGCCAGTTGCTTCGCGTCCTTCGCTTCGGTGAGCGTCTTCAGCGCGTCGGTCGATTCTTCGATCGAGGCCTTGGCAGCCTGGACGTTCAGCGCGGTCAGCTTCTCGATGCCTTCGATCGACGCGATCGTGGCGTTGTGGAAGACTTCCAGCGCGGATTTTTGCAGTTGCAGAACCTGTTCGGGCGTCGTAACCATTTTTCGATACTCCCAGAGGAATTTGGAGGTGGACCGGGCAAGTAAGCGCTGCGCAGATCCGTACCGGTATCGAAACCGGGATTGTGCACCGCAACAATTCGAATTATAAGGGTGCGTTCCGGGAAGTCAAGCGATATTTGATGCGCCGCAGCACGGCGGCGCCGGGAGGGTCGGCCCGACCTCTTGGCGCGTCTTTTATTATCGCCTGCGCAGCGCCCGAACCATTGCAACCACGAACGAGGGCAATCAGTGACCCGTCAGACAGACGCTGAACCCGCCGGCAGAGTCGCGCCGCGCCCGCAGGCGCTGGCACGCGCCGACTTCCGGCATTTCCTGCCGATCACCACGCGCTGGATGGACAACGACGTCTACGGCCATGTGAACAACGTCGTCTACTACTCGTACTTCGACACCGTGGTCAACCGCTACCTGATCGAGCAGGGCGTGCTCGACATCCACCGCGGCACGGTGATCGGACTGGTGGTCGAAACCGGCTGCCACTACTTCGCGCCGCTGGCGTTCCCGCAGACCGTGGACGCCGGGCTGCGCGTGGCGCGCCTGGGCACCAGCAGCGTGCGCTACGAGATCGGCCTGTTCGCGGACGACTCGCAGCGGGCGGCCGCGCAGGGCCACTTCGTGCACGTCTACGTCGACCGCGAAAGCCGACGCCCCGCACCGCTCGCGCAGCCGCTGCGCAACGCGCTGCAGGCGCTGGCGGCGTGAGCGCTCCTGCCGGCGAGCCGATGCAGTATCCGCACAGCTACCGTCACGTCGACGACGCGATCCTGTCGCGCCGCTCGGTGCGCGCGTTCCTCGATCGGCCGGTGCCGCGCGCGGTCGTCGAGGACATCCTCGACGTGGCGCGGCGCGCGCCCTCGGGCACGAATACCCAGCCGTGGAAGGTGTTCGTTCTGGCGGGCGAGGCGAAGCAGCGCCTGGCCGCGCAGATCCTCGAAGCGTTCGACGACCCGGCGAAGAACGCGGCGCACGTTGCCGAGTATTCGTACTATCCGCAGCAGTGGGTGTCGCCGTACGTCGATCGGCGCCGCAAGGTCGGCTGGGACCTCTACGGGCTGCTCGGCATCACGCGCCAGGACAAGGCGCGCATGCATGCGCAACACGCGCGCAACTTCGGCTTCTTCGATGCTCCGGTCGGGATGATCTTCGTCATCGACCGCGTGCTCGAACGCGGCAGCTGGCTCGACTACGGGATGTTCCTGCAGAACGTGATGATCGCTGCCCGGGCGCGCGGACTCGATACCTGTCCGCAGGCCGCCTTCGCCCCGTATCACCGCCTGATCGCCGACGCGCTCGGGTTGCCCGGCACCGAGATGGTCATCTGCGGCATGTCGCTCGGCTACGCCGATCCGGCGGCGACGGTGAATCGGCTGCGCACCGACCGCGAGCCGCTGCCCGCCTTTACCAGATTCGAAGGCTGGTAGCCACAGTCACGTGCCCGCCTGTCGCAAAAAAGCGACCGATCATCGAGAAATCGCATCAATCCCGTTTCGTAACTTGTTCTATTCGCTCGGGTTTTCGTTACCATCGGCTCTCCATGCGAACGTTTGCCCTGGAGTGCGCGCCGATGTCCTGCCCGCGGTGGATCCGCTTTTCCCGTTTCGGCGTGTCGCTGGTTTTCTGGGCGGCGTTGATGGCAGCGGCCTGGCCGGTGGACGACGCGTCGGCGCGCGAACCGTCGCAACCGGGCAAACGTAGTGCGGCGAAGGCCGGCAGCGTGGCGCACGCGCCCGCCAAGGTGCAGACACCCGCGGCGCGTGCCGGAAAGTCGGCGTCGGCCCGCAGCAGCAAGTCGGCGTCGGCCAGCAGCAACAGGGCCGGCACGCAGGCCGTGCGCCGCGCTGCGCGCAAGACCGACACCGCGGCGCGCACCCGCAAGGGCACGACGCGCGTGGTGCATGCGCGCCGCGCCGCGCCCGCCAAACCTTCGCTCGGCCATGCAATCGGCCTGCACGCCGTCGACGATCCGCTGTCTCTGCAATCGGCCGTGGCGCTGGCACTCGATCAGGAGACCGGCGAGGTGCTGTTCGAGAAGAACGCGCAGGCCGTGCTGCCGATCGCGTCGATCACGAAGCTGATGACGGCGATGGTGGTGCTCGACGCGCAGCTGCCGATGACCGAGATGCTCGACATCTCGCAGGACGACGTGGACACCGAACGCAATACCCGTTCGAGGCTGAGGCTGGGCACGAGGCTGTCGCGCGGCGAATTGATGCAGCTGGCACTGATGTCGTCGGAGAACCGCGCTGCGCATGCGCTCGGACGCCACTACCCGGGCGGCATGGAGCGCTTCGTCGAGCAGATGAACCGCAAGGCGCGCGAAGTCGGCATGGCGAGCTCGCACTTCGTCGAGCCGACCGGCCTTTCCAGCTACAACGTGTCGAATGCGCGCGACCTTGCAAGGCTGGTGCGCGCGGCGTCCGGTTACCCGCTGATCCGCGAGTACTCCACCGCCAGCGGGCTGACGGTCGACACCGGCTATCGCACCGTGAGTTTCCGCAACACCAACCGCCTGATCGGCAACCCGGAGTGGGACATCGGGCTGCAGAAGACCGGCTACCTGTCCGACGCGGGCAACTGCGTCGTGATGCAGACGCGCATCGACGGGCGCGGGGTGGTGCTGGTGCTGCTCGACGCGCGCGCGCGCTGGGCCCGGGTGGGCGATGCGCAGCGCATCCGCACGTGGATCGAGAAGACGCTCGAACTCGACGCCACCGGCGCGGGCGCACGCAAGGTCAGCGTCGATCGCGCGGTTCAGCTCTCGCGCGACTCGTAGCCCAGTGCCGCCGAGATCTCGGCGGCAGTCTTGCACAGCAGGTCGATCCACTCGTCCTGGATGAAGTCTGCCGGTGCGGAGATCGACAGGCCGGCCACCATCCGGCCGGTGTCGTCCCGGATGCCCGCCGCGATGCAGCGCACGCCCAGTTCGAGCTCCTCGTTGTCGCGCGCATAGCCACGCGCGCGAACCAGTGCGAGCTCGCGCTCGAGCCGCGTCGGATCGGTGATGCTGTTGCGGGTGTGCCCCGCCAGCCCGGTACGGGTCGCGTAGGCGCGTACGTTGCGCACGTCGTCCACCGACAGGAAGAGCTTGCCGACCGAGGTCAGGTGCAGCGGCGCACGTCCTCCGACTGCGCGCACCACCTGCATGCCGGAGCGCTCGGACACGGCGCGCTCGATGTAGACGATCTCGTCACCCTGCCGGATCGACAGGTTGACCGGTTGCCCGGTCGCCCTGTGCAGCTCGCGCATCGGCCCGAGCGCGGCGTCGCGCACGTTCAGCCGGGCCTTCACCAGGTTGCCCAGTTCGAGCAGGCGGATGCCGAGCTGGTAGGTGCCGGGTTCCGAACGATCGACGAAACGCGCGGTGACCAGGTCGTTGAGGATGCGGTGTGCAGTCGACGGGTGCAGACCGGTGCGCCCGGAGAGCTCCTTCAGGCTCACGGGATCCGGTTGCGCGGCCAGTGCGTCGAGCAGCGATACGATCCGCTCGATCACCTGGATCGCGGTACGGCCCTCTTCGTTCTTCGACAGGCGTGGACGAGGCATCGGGGCGAAGTCGGCGGCCACAAGGCAGGGATGATGAGATTTTTTACCATAGTGTGAAAACTTGTGCCAGCGCTGTGGCGCGTTGCGGGTTCTGGTGTTGGGGCGCGCGCTGCTCGTACACTCGGGCGATGACATCCTGTCGACCAGGTCTCGCGGGACTCCTGCACGAAGCAGCTTGCTGATGCGTCGTTCGCTGGCCATCGCACTGTGGCGCACGCTGGCGATCGCCTGCGTGGCGCTGGGGCTGCTGGGTTCCGTGCTGCCGGTGCTGCCCACGGTCCCGTTCCTGCTCGTTGCGGCCTGGGCCGGCAGTCGCGGCTGGCCGCAGCTCGAGGTGTGGCTCGTGCAGCATCCCAGGCACGGGCCGGCGATCCAGCGCTGGCGCGACCACGGCGCGGTGCCGCGGCGCGCGAAATGGTTCGCCACGACGATGATGCTGCTCAGTACGACGATCCTCGCGGTGTCGGGCGCTCCGCTGTGGCTGAAGCTTGCCGTGCCCGGCGTGATGGCGTCGGTGGCGATCTGGCTGTGGCTGCGCCCCGAGGTGTGACGCCTCGGCCCCCGCGCGCAGACGATCGTGAACGGGCCCTAGCCCAGAAGCGGGGCCAGCAATCCGAGCGGGTGGTGCGCTCGCGCGATCGAGTACATCGACCCGAAGCAGGCCAGCGCGGCGACGAAATACACGATGCGGCTGCGTAGCGAGCGGGCCCGGCGCAGTGCCATTACGCCCAGCACCACGTACACCGGCAATAGCGCGAGCTTGACCGCCAGCCACGGCTCGGTGAACGGGTTCAGCCGCAGCATGACCAGCAGCAGGATCGCCGCGGACAGCAGCGCGGTGTCGATCAGGTAGCTGGCGTAGCGCAGCGGCGCCATGCGAGGCCACTGCGCGCCGGCGAGCGTGGCCAGGCCGCGCAGCGCGAACAGGCTGCCGCTGGTGACGACCAGGCCGATATGTGCGAGACGAACCTGCGGATAGAAGTCGAGCAACGGCTCCTCAGCGCACCAGGAAGTCGATGACGATCTTGCCGGGTTCCCGGCTGACGTAGCTGATCTCGACCTGATCGCCGAAGTGCCCGGAGATCTGCCCGAGCAGCGGCAGCGGATCGTGATCGTTCATGAAGCGCATTGTCTCGCCGGGATGCAGCGCCGACAACGCGCCGAAGATCGCGGCATGGCGGAACCGCTTGGCAATGCCGCGCGCATCGAAACCGTGGATGTCCTGCCCGAGGATGGGCAGCGCGTTGTCTTGCATGGAAGGTGCTCCTGCTGTGGCGGGTTTCGGCCGCCCGCGCCGGATGGCACGGGCGTTGAAGATCACTCTAAAATATAGCTTAAAACCCGTCAATCCCTTCGCGCCAGTGCGCGCGCGCACTGCCCGACCAGCGCAGGGCCGCGATAGATCAGCCCCGTGTAGAGCTGCACCAGCGTGGCGCCTGCGGCTACCTTGGCACGCGCATCCTCGGCGCTCAGGATGCCGCCCACGCCGATGATCGGATAGTCCGGCGGGAGCGCCGCGCGCAGTGCCCTGATCACCCGGTTCGACGGCTCGAACACTGGGGCGCCCGACAGCCCGCCGGCCTCGTCGGCGTGCGGCAGGCCGGCCACCGCTTCGCGCGATACCGTGGTGTTGGCTGCGATCACGGCGTCGATGCCGTGGCGTACCAGCAGCGTGGCGATCGCCGCGAGCTGTTCGTCGTCCAGGTCGGGCGCGATCTTCAGCGCCAGCGGCACGCGTCGTCCGTGCCGGCTCGCCAGCACCGCGCGGCGCTGCTGCAGCGCTTTTAGCAGTTCATCGAGCGCGTCGCCGCCCTGCAGTTGGCGCAGGTTCTTCGTATTCGGCGACGAGATGTTCACCGCGCCGTAGCCGGCGTGCTCGTAGACGCGCTCCAGGCAGAACAGGTAGTCGTCGAGCGCACGCTCGATCGGCGTGTCGGCGTTCTTGCCGATGTTCAGCCCCAGCACGCCGCGCCACTTCGCGCGACGCACGTTGGCAACGAAAGCATCCACGCCGGCGTTGTTGAACCCCATGCGGTTGATCAGCGCGTCGCGCCGCGGCAGCCGGAACAGGCGCGGCCTGGGGTTGCCGGGTTGCGGTCGCGGCGTCACCGTGCCCACTTCGATGAAGCCGAACCCGAGCGCGGCCAGCGCGTCGATATGTGCGCCGTCCTTGTCCAGTCCGGCGGCGAGACCGACGCGGTTGCGCAGCGTCAGTCCCATGACCTGCACCGGATCGTTGACCGGGCACCCGAGCGCCAGCTGCAGCGCGCCCGTGCGTGCGGCGCGTTCGATCGCACCGAGCGCCAGCGCGTGCGCTTGCTCGGGGTCGAGGGCGAACAGAAAAGGACGCGCTAACGCGTACGGATTCATCGCGTGCCGTTGGCGACGAGCGTGGGGCAGGGCACCCAGCGTCCGTCGACCAGGCACTCGATCGGCCTGAAGTTCGCCTTGTAATCCATCTTGGAGCTCTGTGCGATCCAGTAGCCGAGGTACAGGTGAGGCAGGCCCAGCTGGCGGCACTGCTCGATCTGCCACAGGATGTTGTAGGTGCCGAAGCTGGCGCCGGGCAGGTCGGGGTCGAAAAACGTGTACACCGACGACAGGCCGTCCTCGAGGATGTCGATGATCGATACCATGCGCAGCGTGCCGTCGGCCTCGCGGAACTCCACCAGGCGCGTGTTGACCTTGCTCTGCAGCAGGAACTGCGCGTACTGCTCGCGACTGTCGTGATCCATGCCGCCGCCGGCGTGGCGGCTCGACTGGTAGCGCAGGTACAGCTCGTAATGCTCGGGCGAAAAGCCCAGTCGGGCCACCAGCGTCCTGAGCCCGCGGTGCCGATTCGATGCCCGCCGCTGGCTGCGCGAAGGGCGGAAATGGTTCACCGGCACGCGCACCGGCACGCAGGCACGGCAGCCGTCGCAGTGCGGCCGGTACGTGAAGATGCCGCTGCGCCGGAACCCGGCTCTCACCAGTCCGCTATAGACGTCGGCGTTGATCAGGTGGTTCGGGGTGGCGACCTGGGAGCGCGCCTGGTGCCCGGGCAGGTAGCTGCAGGGGTAGGGTGCGGTCGCGTAGAACTGGAGCGCCGCGAACGGCAGTTCCTTGAGATGCGTCATGCGTCCGGTAGCTCGATGCCCACTGTCCGCCAGTCGGGCCCCGGCTGCCGGACCAGCTCGGCGACCTGTTCCAGGAACGACGCGCGCGCGATTTCACGTGCGCCGAACGAAGCCAGATGACGGGTGTTCTGCTGGCAGTCTATCACGCGGAAACCCTGCCGGCGCAGCAGCTGCACGAGTGCGCACAGCGCCGCCTTGGACGCGTCGCGCGCGCGCGTGAACATCGATTCGCCATAGAACATGCGGCCGAGCGCCACGCCGTACAGCCCGCCTGCCAGGCGTTCGCCTTCCCACACTTCGACCGAATGCGCCGCGCCGATCCGATGCAGTTCGCCGTAGGCGCTCAGCATCTCGCGCGTGATCCAGGTCCCGTCCTGGCTCGCACGCGGCATCGAACACTCGCGCATCACGCGCTCGAAGCAGGAATCGAGCGTGACGCGCAAGCGTGCGTCGCGCCGCGCGCGGCGCAGCGTCGCGGCGAGCGAGCGGCTGATCCTGAACTCGTCCAGGTGCAGCACCATGCGCGGATCGGGCGACCACCACAGCACGGGTTGCCCTTCGGTGTACCAGGGAAAGATGCCCTTGGGGTACGCCTCCAGCAGCCGCTGCGCCGAGAGGTCCGCGCCGGCGGCCAGCAGTCCATTCGGATCGGACCACGCGCGCGACGGATCGGGTAGCGGATCGTCCGGGCCGATCCACGCGAGCACACGGCGCGTCTGTCGGGTCATGCTCAGCGGAGGCTGTCGGTCTTGCCCGGTGCGACCGGTCATTCCCGTCTGGGCCGCGGCTCGTTGCGGATGGTGCCGGTGTGCATCGCGAAGGTGCCGCGCTCGCGGTCGGCGAAGTACCAGCGCAGCGTCTGCGCGACGGTGCGAAAGGCGATCGCGTCCCAGGGGATCTCGGTCTGCGCGAACAGGCGCGCTTCGAGGCTCTCCGGCCCCGGGGCAAGCTCCGGGTCGAGCAACTCGGCGAGAAAGAACACGTGCACCTGGTTCACGTGCGGCACGTCGAGCATCGAGAACGCTTCGCCGAGCGCGATGCGCGCACCGGCCTCCTCGATCGTTTCGCGCTCGGCGCCTTCCGCGGTGGTCTCGCCGTTCTCCATGAAGCCCGCGGGCAGCGTCCAGTAGCCGTAGCGCGGTTCGATCGCGCGCCGGCACAGCAGCACCTTGTCCTGCCAGACCGGAATGGTGCCGAGCACGAGGTTGGGGTTCTGGTAGTGGATCGTTCCGCACTGCGCACAGCCGTAGCGCGGGCGATTGTCGCCGGGCGGGACGCTCAACAGGACTTCGTGGCCGCAGACCGAGCAGAACTTCATCGTGACGTTGGGAATATGCGCAACCCGTATGGCGCGACGCTGCAGGGTTCGCGCGAGTGTAGCCGACGTCGCCCACTGTGGGCATGCGCGACGCCGTCCGGTGCTTGCGCAGGATCAGGCGGGCAAGCCGCCCACCTGTCCCGCCGACCCACGGGCCTGCAGCGCCTCGAGAAGATCATGGGCGAGTGCGTGGGCGGCATCAGCGCGCTGGCCGGGCACTGGGAAACGGAGAAGGCGCCCGTGTATCAGATCGTGAATTGACGAAGCGCCGACCCGGTGTCCCGGAGTCGGCGCCTCTGATGTTGGTTGCGGGGGCAGGATTTGAACCTGCGACCTTCGGGTTATGAGCCCGACGAGCTGCCAGACTGCTCCACCCCGCGTCTGAACCGGTAATGATAACAGTCTCGCACCCGTGCGGGCAAGTCGTCCTGCGCCGCCCGGGCTCGCATGGTGCCGCCAGCGGCCGGCGGGCAGGTTCGGCACGGTGCCCTGGGCCTTCGTGTATCATTTCTTCATGGTCGAGACAGACAGTCGAGGCCGGCCCGGCGGCTGCGGCAGCGCGCTGCACGGGGCCTGCGCTTAGGCTGCAGCTGCGGGAGACTTCCCGGGCTGGAAACCCGAAGCCGAGCCGAATCCGGGCGAACGCCAAGCGAGCAGCCCGACCGGTCCGGACCGCGCACTGGCGTGTGCGTTTCTCTCGCCCCGACGTTTGCCGAGCGTGAAGCCCCGATGCGGGGTGCGCTCGAACGAATCCTGGAAATCCGTGCCCGCGCCGTCGCGGGATCGCTCGTTTGCAGCCTGTCCAGTGTCCCGATGAATACCGAGGAAGCGAAGATCGTCATCGAGGCCGCACTGCTGTGCGCCCGACAGCCGATGAGCGTTGCCGAGTTGCGCACGATGTTCGACGAGGAGATCGCCTCCGAGACGGTGCGCGCACTGCTCGAAGACCTGCGCGACGACTGGCAGGGCCGCGGCGTCGAACTGGTGTCGCTCGCCACCGGCTGGCGTTTCCAGAGCACGTCGCGCATGGCACCGTATCTCGACCGGCTGCATCCCGAGAAGCCGCCGCGCTATTCGCGCGCGCTGATGGAAACGCTCGCGATCATCGCCTACCGCCAGCCGGTCACGCGCGGCGATATCGAGGAAATCCGCGGGGTCAGCGTGGCGTCGCAGCTGGTCAAGACGCTCGAGGATCGCGGCTGGGTCGAGGTGATCGGCCACAAGGACGTGATTGGTCGTCCCGAACTGCTCGGCACCACACGCCAGTTTCTCGACGACCTCGGCCTGCGATCGCTGGGCGAGTTGCCGCCGCTGCTCGAACCGGGGCAGACGCCCGGGGCGGTCGAGGCGATCGCACAGCGCGTGATCGCTTTTGCCGGCGACGGTGCGCAGGATGCGATGTTGCAGGCCGGTGACGCGGAAGACGACAGCGGGATCGCGACCCGCGCGGTCTCGGTCGCGGGGCCCGCCGGCGACGCCGACGAAGGCGACGTCGAAGCGCTCGCAGCCAGCGGTGCGGTCGAGTCCGAAGCAGTCGAGGCGCTGGCCATCGCCGATCAGATCGAAGCGCAGGCGGCCGAGGCCGGCCTGGCGGAACAAGCCGGGTCGGACGCGATTCCCGAATCGCCGGATCCGGGCGAACACACCTGAACGAAAACCACGAGGATGCTCTTGGACACACACGATCCGACGAGCGACGGCCGCCACGATCCGGCCTCCGATGACGAGGCCACGATGCCCCGGTCCCGCGAAGAGCGCACGCAGCCGACGCCGCTGGCCGGTGCCGACGAAACTGTCCAGGGTGATGTCGCCGCGCAGGCGCCGTCGCCCGATGACGCAGAGGGACGTGAAGCACGGCCGCCGCGCAGCATGTTCAATCGGCGCCGCGGTTCGCGGCGAGGTCGCGGCGCACGCCGCGACGGCGGCGATCCCGGCGATGCAGCACAAGCGCCGGACGCAACTGCGGTGGCCGCCCGCGAGGTTGCTGCACCGGGCGCCGACGCCGAACCGCTGCCCGCCTACGCGAGCGGCAGCGCGATCGGGCTCGATGCCGCCGATCCACGCCGGCGCGGGCCGCGCAGGGCGCCCACCGAAGAGCAGCCCAAGCTGCACAAGGTGCTCGCCGATGCCGGCCTGGGTTCGCGGCGCGACATGGAGGAGTTGATCCTCGCCGGCCGGGTTTCGGTCAACGGCCAGCCCGCGCATATCGGGCAGCGCATCGGTCCCACCGACCAGGTGCGCGTGAACGGGCGTACCGTCAACCGCCGCGCCGCGCCGGCCGCGCCGCGCGTGCTGCTCTACCACAAGCCGGCAGGCGAAATCTGTACGCGTGACGACCCCGATCGGCGCGCGACAGTGTTCGAGCGCCTGCCGCGGCTCAAGGGTGCGCGTTGGGTGGCGATCGGCCGGCTCGACTTCAACACCGAGGGCCTGCTGGTGTTCACCACCTCGGGCGATCTGGCCAACAAGCTGATGCATCCGCGCTACGGCTGGGAACGCGAGTACGCGGTGCGCGTGCTCGGTCGCATCGATGACACGGCGCGCGAGGCGCTGCTGGCCGGCGTGCAACTCGAAGACGGCCCGGCGAAGTTCTCGCTGCTCGAGGATCTCGGCGGTGACGGCGCCAACGCCTGGTATCGGGCTGTCGTCGCGGAAGGGCGCAACCGGGAGGTGCGGCGCATGTTCGAAGCGGTCGGCCTGACAGTGAGCCGACTGGTGAGACTGCGCTTCGGCCCGCTGGCATTGCCGCGCGGCCTGGCGCGTGCGCGTTGGATCGAGCTCGGCGAGGGCGAAGTCCAGGCGCTGACACAGGCGATCCGCCGCGCCGGCCCTGCCGGCCCGGCCGGGCCGGCCCGCGGGGCTGCACGCGGCGCAGACGACGAGGCTGCGGGTGGCCGACCACCTGCCGATGCCGCAGACGAGCCGCTGCCGCTGGCGGCAGCAGAGGGCGACGAGCGCGACGCGCAAGAGAGCGACTGGGACGAGGATCCGGCCGACTCGATCGGCAATCGCGCGTTGCCGGAAGAGGCGCCCGGCCGGCACGATCCGATGGACGACGACGAGTGGCAGCCGCGCTCGGCGAATGCCCATCTGGAAGGCATCACGCGCGCGGTTCGCAAGGGCGACGGCACGCGGCCCGCGGGCGGCAAGCGTGGCGGCTTCAACCGCGCGCCCGGCCGCGCCGCGCGCGGCGCCACCTTCACCGGACCCATGGACACCGGAAGGCCAGGCGGAATCGGCGGCTATGGCGGCGCTGCCGGGCCCATGGGCGGGCGCGAAGGACAGGGCCCGCGTGGCGCAAAAAGCCGGCGTGGGCCTGGCCAGGGGCCGCGTGGAGCGCAGGGCGCCGGCGGCCAGCCGCGCGGAGGCGGACCACAGGGACGAAGCGGCGGCAAACGCGGCGGGCGCTCGCGCGGCCGACAGGGCGGAGGTGGCGGAGGCGGAGGCGGGCCGCGCGGCAACGCCTGAACGCCCTCGCCGCGCAAGGCTATCGTTCGATGCGTGGCCGCATACGAGACGGCTGCATTTCGGGCTATAATGCGCAATTAACAAATCGCCGCTTCGGCTAGGTGCGAAGCAGCGCTCCGGAAGGCGTCGTCCGGGGTGGGCGCGCATCGGGCACGGGCGGCGTGCTCGAAGAAATGGGCTCTGAGGCCCATTTTTTTTTCCGCTCGCCGGCGCGGGGTCGGCGCAGCGGCGGTGCAGCGGCAGGTTGCCGGCAGGGGGTTCGCGAGTGTCCGTACAGATGACGTCGATGCAGGCGATCATCGAGCTCGCCGTGTCCGGCCTGGGCTACGAGGTCGTCGACGTGGAGCACGCCCACGACGGGCTGCTGCGCGTCTACATCGATGCGCCGGCCGGCATCGGGCTCGACGACTGCGAGAAGGTCAGCCGCCAGCTGTCGCACGTGCTGGCGGTCGAAGACGTCGATTACACGCGGCTCGAGGTGTCCTCGCCGGGCCTTGACCGCCCGCTGAAGAAGCCGGCGGATTTCGAGCGTTTTGCCGGCAACGAGGTCAGCGTGCGCTTGCGCCGGGCGCTCGAGGGCCGGCGCAATTTCGAGGGCGTGCTCACCGTCGAGACGGGCGGGCGCTACGGGCTCGAACTGATCGAGCGGCCGTCGCAGGAAGCGGCGGCGCGAGGCAGGAAGGCGGCACCGAAGACGGCTGCATCGAAGTCGGCGGGGTCGAAGAAGGCAGGACCGAAGGCCGGTGTGAACGAGGCGGCCGGGTCGGGAGAGGCGGATGCGGCATCGCACGCGCCCCGTGCAGCGGGGGACGGGCAGGCCGCGGGACGCAAGCTCGTGTTTGCGCTCGACGAGATCGAGCGGGCTCGGCTGGTGCCGAAGCTGAAGTTCCAGGAGA
>CAZBTE010000031.1:0-13446 GCA_964494665.1 uncultured Limnobacter sp. | reverse complement strand
GCCACTTGGCGATCGCCAGCACGACGAAGGTGATCACGAACAGCAGCAGACCGAGTGCGAACAACGCGGGGATGTGCAGCACCGGATCGGCCTCGGCGAACTCGTTGGCCAGCGTCGACGCGATCGAGTTGCCGGGCGCCAGCAGGCTCGACGCCAGCCGGTTGGCGTTGCCGATCACGAAGGTCACCGCCATCGTCTCGCCGAGCGCGCGGCCCAGCCCGAGCATCACGCCGCCGATCACGCCGACCCGCGTGTACGGCAGCACGACGTGGCGCACCACCTCCCAGGTGGTGCAGCCGAGCCCGTAGGCCGATTCCTTGAGCACCGGCGGCACGGTCTCGAAGACGTCGCGCATCACCGACGCGATGAACGGGATCACCATCAGCGCCAGCACCACGCCGGCGGTGAACACGCCAATGCCGAGCGGCGGGCCGGCGAACACCGGCAGGCCGGTTCCGATCAGCAGCGGCTGCACGTAGTCCTGCAGCAGCGGTGCCAGCACGAACAGCCCCCAGAAGCCGTAGATGATCGACGGGATCCCGGCGAGCAGCTCGATCGCCGTGCCCAGAGGGCGCTTGAGCCAGTTCGGGCACATCTCGGTGAGGAACACCGCGATGCCGAAGCTGATCGGCACGCCGATCAGCAGCGCGATCATCGACGTGACCAGCGTGCCGTAGACCGAGATCACGGCGCCGTAGACGTCGTCGGTCGGGCTCCACGTGGTGCCGTACAAGAAGGCGAGCCCGAACTCGCGCAGCGCCGGCCAGGCCTCGATCACCAGCGCGACCAGGATCCCCGCCAGGCCGGCCAGCACCACCGCCGCGAACGCGAAGGTCACCGCCAGGAACAGCCGGTCCTGCGCAGCGAAGCGGCGCACCCGTGCCGCGAGCGCCTGCTGCGCGCGCGACGCCGCGCCGGCGGCGGGCGCGGCGTTACCGCTGGCCGGCACGGCGTCGGCGGTGTGAGCGGCGGCATCCATCGGTCGCTTCATCCGGGGCGGGATTCCAGAAACGATACGGCGGGGCTCGCCGCGCCCCGCCGTGCCGGTCGGACGAGGCGCGTTACTGCGCCAGCGTCAGCACCGGCTTGCCCGACGCGTCGCGGATCTCCTTCCAGGACGCCTCGATCTGCTTGACGACGACCGGCGGCAGCGGCACGTAGTCCAGTTCGAGCGCCAGATCCTGCCCCTTGTTCAGCGCCCACCGGAAGAACGTCAGCGCCTCGACCGAACGTTCCGGTTTGTCGGCGGTCTTGTGCATCAGGATGAAGCTCGCCGAGGTCATCGGCCAGGCCTGCTCGCCGGGCTGGTTGTTCAGGTTGACGCCGAAGCCGGGGGCCGCGTTCCAGTTCGCGTTGGCCGCGGCCGCCGCGAAGCTCTTGTCGTCCGGCTGCACCGTCTTGCCGTCGCGGTTGACCATCGCCGCGTGCGTCATCTTGTTCTGCTTGGCGTATGCGTACTCGACGTAGCCGATGGCCCCGTCGATCTTGGTGACGTTCGCCGCCACGCCGGCGTTGCCCTTGCCGCCGACGCCGGCCTTCCAGTTCACCGTCTTGCCGGCCCCGATCTCGGTCTTGAACGTGCTCGAAACCTGCGCCAGGTAATCGGTGAACGCGGCCGTCGTGCCCGACGAATCCGAGCGGTAGACCAGCGTGATCGCCGACGAAGGCAGCTTGACGCCGGGGTTCAGCGAGGTGATCTTCGCATCGTCCCATTTGGTGATCGCGCCGCGGTAGATGTCGGCCAGCACCTCGCCGGTCAGCTTCATCTGGCCGGGTTGCACGCCGGCCAGCTTGACCACGGCGACGATGCCGCCGATGACCGCCGGGAACTGGTGCAGCTTGTTCGTCTCGAGGTCGGCGCCCTTCATCGGGTCGTCCGAGGCGCCGAAATCGACCGTCTTGGCATTGATCTGCTTGACGCCGCCGCCCGAGCCGATCGCCTGGTAGTTCATGCTGTGGCCGGTGGCCGCCTTGTAGGCCTCTGCCCACTTCGCGTAGACCGGCGCCGGGAAGGTCGCGCCGGCACCGGTGATGTCGGCGGCGTGCGCCGCGATCACGCCGAGCGCGAGCGCGCCGCCCGCGAGGAATCGTGTAGTCAGTTTCATGTCCGTGTGTCCCGTCTGGCTGAGGAATGAGCACACGTTACGGCGCTTCGATGACAGTTCCGTGACATGACCCGTCCAGAGTGGCGCGCGGCATTTCCGGTCGGCGAGGACGACTTGTCATTGCGCCGACATCTCGGCCGAGGGCGATGACGCGATCCGTATCGGCGACCGGCGTCTGTCGTTCACTAGGCGCACGGGTCGCCGGCCGGCATCCCCTGGGGCGAGCTCGGCGTCGACGTCGTGCTCGAGAATGATCTCGCCGCACTGGTCGGCAACGCTGTCGGTCGCCTGGGTTGTCCAGGCGCGTTCGGGTCGCCCTTGGTCACGAACAGCGCCGGCGCCGCCAGCCCGAGGCCGACGCCCGCAAGGATTCCAAGCCCGACCCAGACGGTCAGTTACCGCTCGAAGAGACCCATTTCACGAAGCGAACCGCTCCAGGTGATGATCGGCGTCGCCGAACTGCTGCGCGATCATCGTCAGCCGCTTGAAGGTGTGCGACACCTTCATTTCCTGCGTCATGCCCATGCCGCCGTGAAGCTGGATCGCTTCCTGCCCGACGTGACGGCACGCGTCCGCAACCTTGACCTTGGCTGCGGACACGACACGGCGTCGCTCGGCCGCGCCGATCTCGCCGCGCGCGGCCGCGTCGACCCTCGCGCAGGCGAGCCACGTGATCGAGCGCGCCTGCTCGGCGCTGATCGTCATGTCGACCATCCGGTGCTGCAGCGCCTGGAACGATCCGATCGGCACGCCGAACTGCTTGCGTGTCTTCAGGTATTCGAGCGTGGCGCTGTTCGCGTCGCGCATCGCACCGACGCCTTCCGCGCACAGCAGCACCGTGGCGAAGTCGACCGCCTCCTCGATCGCCGGCAGCGCGCCACCCGCGTCGCCCAGCAGCGCCTGCGCGGGCAGCTTCACGTCCTTCAGCACCAGGTCGGCCGCACGCAGGTTGTCGACAGTGCGCAGCGTGTGCATCGCGAGGCCGGGGGTCCTGGCGTCGAGCACGAACAGGCCGATGCCGTTCTCGTCGGCCGGCGCACCGGCGGTGCGCGCCGACACGACCAGCCGGTCGGCCATCGGCGCGTGCAGTACCAGCGCCTTCGCGCCGTTCAGCACCCAGCCGTCGCCCGCGCGCGTAGCCCGCGTTTCGATGCGCGACAACGTGTAGCGCGCATCGCGCTCGCCGTGCGCGAAGGCCAGTTTCATCGATCCGTCGATGACCACGGGCAATATCGCCGCGCGCTGCGCATCGCTGCCGCAGCGCTCGACCAGCCGCCCCGCCGGCGCCAGCGTCGACAGGAACGGTTCGACCACCAGCCCCTCGCCGATCGCCTCCATCGTCGCGATCAGGTCGACCGCGCCGCCGCCGAAGCCGCCGTCGCGCTCGGCGAACGGCAGCGACAGCAGGCCGAGCGCGGCGATCTCGGCCCAGGCCTCGGCGCTATGGCCAGTCGGCGAGGCGACGATCGCCTTGCGCGACTCGAAGTCGTAGCGCTTCTCGACCAGCCGGCGGACGCTATCGGCCAGCAGCTGCTGCTCTTCGGTGTACTGGAAGTCCATGGTGTCGCGCCTTCCGTTCAGAGCCCGAGGGCCGCCTTGGCGATGATGTTGCGCTGGACCTCGTTGGAGCCGGCGTAGATCGAAGTCTTGCGGAAGTTGAAGTAGCGCGGCGCGATCGACGCGGTGAAGTCGTCGAAGCCCTCGTGGTCGACCGGCCTGAACGACTGCGCGAGCGGCCCCGCGGCCTGCATCAGCAGTTCGGTGATCGCCTGCTGGATCTCGGTGCCGCGGATCTTGAGCATCGACACCTCGGCGCCGATGCGCCCGGTGCGGCGCATCTCGTCGACGAAGCGCAGGTTGGTGATCTCGAGCGCCATCAGCTCGATCTCCACGCGCGACACCTTGTCGCGAAAGCGCGCATCGTCGAGCAGCGGGCGGCCTTCCTTGATCGCACGGGCCGCGTATTCCTTCAGCTTGAGCAGCTCGCGCTTGGACGCGCCGATGCGACCGGTATTCAGCCGCTCGTGGCCGAGCAGGTACTTGGCCACCGTCCAGCCCTTGCCCTCCTCGTGGACGAGGTTCTCTACCGGCACCTTCACGTCGTCGAAGAACACCTCGTTGACCTCGTGGCCCTCGTCCAGCAGGATCAGCGGGCGCACGGTGATGCCCGGCGTCTTCATGTCGACCAGCAGGAAGCTGATGCCCTCCTGCTTTTTCGACGAGCTGTCGGTGCGCACCAGGCAGAAGATCCAGTCGGCGTAGTGGCCGAGCGTGGTCCAGATCTTCTGGCCGTTGATCACGTAGTGGTCGCCGCGACGCTCGGCACGCGTCTTCAGCGACGCGAGGTCCGAGCCCGAGCCCGGCTCGGAGTAGCCCTGGCACCAGAAGTCGTCGCAGTGGTAGATGCGCGGCAGGAAGCGTCGCTTCTGCTCTTCGGTGCCGAACTGGATCAGCACCGGCGCGCACATCGTCACGCCGAACGGCACGATCGGCGGCGCACCCGCGTACGCGTACTCCTCCTCGAAGATGTAGCGCTGCACCGGTGTCCAGTCGGTACCGCCCCATTCCTTCGGCCACGACGGCGCGACCCAGCCCTTGTTGGCGAGGATCTTGTGCCAGTGCACCAGGTCGTCCCTGGTGAGTTCGCGGTAGTTCAGGACCTTGTCGCGCAGGTCGGCGGGAATGCTGGCGTCGAGCCAGTCACGCACCTCGTCGCGGAAGGCGAGCTCGTCGGCCGAGTAGTTCAGGTCCATGGGAGGCTCCAGCGGCAGCGGCGCCATTGTAGCCCCGAGGCTGCTGACCTTAACCGGGCATGAACGCCTGTTTCAGCTGCCGTTCATGCGCGCCGCCGCACGATGGCGTCGCGGTCAACGGAAAGGCCGCATCAACCGCCACCGGAGCATCCAGCATGCAAGCGAGCATCCTGATCGCCAGCCTCGTCCTTGGCAGCGGCATCCTGGCCGCGGAAAACGGCGTCGTCCCGGCCCTTGCGCAGACCCCCCTCGCCCCCCAGCACGCCAGCGCCGTCGGCGCCGCCACCGCCAGGGCAACCCCCCGCCTCACGCTGCACGAGGTGCAACTCGGGCTCGACGCAATGGGCTATCGCGAGGTCACGAAGCTCTCGCGCAACGGCGACGTCCTGCGAATCCAGGCTACCGACCCGCACGGGCGCCGGGTGGATATGGATGTCGACTCCGTCACCGGGAGAATCCTCGACACCGAGATCAGGCGAAGCAGGCCCGAGCGCATCGCAGTCGAGCAGGCCTCCTGGCTGACGCTGCACCAGGTCCAGGTCAAGCTGGAGGCGATGGGCTATCGCGACATCGAGCGGATCCAGCGCAGGCGCGAGCACTACCAGGCGACGGCCACCAATGCGCATGGGCAGCGGGTCGACCTGACCGTGACGCCCCGTAGCGGCGACATCGCCGAGAACGGCCTGGCCGGCCGTGCCGGCACGCCCAGCTTCAACTGAGGCGGTATGCATGCGCCACACGCGCAGCGGCGTCCGGTGGTGCCGGAGGCGGGAATCGAACCCGCACACCCTCTCGGGTACCGGATTTTGAGTCCGGCGCGTCTACCAGTTCCACCACTCCGGCCGCAACGGTTCGGCGAGACTGCCCGAACGGCGGACCCGCATTATCTGCAATCGGCCTCGAAGCGGCAAACGCGGAACGAACTCACCGTTCGGCCGCCGCGCCCTGCGGCATCAGCACCGCATGCAGGTCGACCACCGTGCCGACCACGATCAGGCTGGGAGACTTCAACCCGGCTTCGCGCACGCGGCCGGGCAACACACCGAGCGGTCCGGTGACGATGCGCTGCGCCGGCGTGGTGGCCGCGTGCACCACCGCGGCCGGCGTTTCCGCAGGCAGCCCGTGGGCGACCAGCTCGCGACAGATGATCTCGAGCGCACCGAGCCCCATGTAGATCACCACGGTGTGGTTCGGGCGGGCCAGGCTGGCCCAGTCGAGGTCGACGGTGCCGTCCTTCAGGTGCCCGGTGGCGAACGAAACGGTCTGCGCGTGATCGCGGTGCGTGAGCGGAATGCCGGTGGCGGCGGCCATCCCCGCCGCAGAGGTCACGCCGGGCACGACGTCGCATTCGATGCCCTGCGCGACGAGTTGCTGCATCTCCTCGCCGCCGCGGCCGAAGACGAACGGATCGCCGCCCTTCAGGCGCACCACGTCGAGCCCCTGATGCGCAAGCTCGATCAGCAACTGGTTGATCTGCCCCTGCGGCAGCGCATGCCGGCCCGCTTCCTTCCCCGCGTACACGAGCTTCGCCGTCGGCCGGGCAAGGTCGAGAATACCCTCACCGACAAGGTGGTCATAGACGATGGCATCGGCTTCGGCGATTCGCCGCGCGGCGCGCAGCGTCAGCAACTCGGGATCGCCCGGGCCTGCGCCGACCAGGCTCACACGTCCGGCGCGCGCCCGCACGGGCGTACGGTCGCGCGGGGCACTGCGCCTGGCCCCTTCGGGTTGCCCCGAATCCATGGCCGGTGGACAGGCGAGGAGATCGAGCATCATCGAATTCGGTCCTTGAGCATGCGTTCTGCGTGGAAGCGCCTTCACGGAAAGGGGCGCCCTTCGCACCCGACCGAGATTAGATTCCAAATCCGCCGCCAGCGGAGCACGCACGGCTGCTGACCGGACGGGGTGCTTGACTGGGGTCAAAGAGGCTGCCGCAGCCCCAGAGCATCCTGCGAGCCGACACGACACATCGATCGAGCGTCGAGACAACATTGAGATCCTTTTTCGAGATTGCCGGTACGATTGCCATGGCGGCAATGGTAGTGGCAACCGTACCCTCCCCAGCGTCCGCGCAGCCCACCATCGACCGCCAGCGTGAATTGATCCGATTGGTCCGGCAGGACTGCGGCTCCTGTCACGGACTCAAGCTGACCGGCGGCCTGGGGCCGGCTCTGTTGCCGGCCACGCTGGCAGGCAAGCCGTTCGATTCGATGGTCGCCACGGTGCTCAATGGACGGCCGGGCTCGGCGATGCCCGGCTGGAGCCGTTTCATGAACGAAAGCGAGGCCGAATGGGTGGTACGCGCACTGGTCGAGGGTTTCCCGGAGGAGCAGCGATGACACGCACCGGTTTCGCGCTCGCGCTCGTCGCAGGACTGGCAGGCTGTACCCAGTTCGGTGCGCCGCTGCGCGGCACCGGCGACCTCGGCGTCGTCATCGAGCGGGCGAGTGGACACGTGAGCGTGGTCGAGACGTCCGGCCGCACCGCGCTGGCGCGCGTGAGCGGACTCGGCGACCTGTCGCACGCGTCGGTCGTATTCTCGCGCGACGGTCGCTACGCGTACGTATTCGGGCGCGACGGCGGCCTCACGAAGGTCGACCTGCTGCGCGCGACCATCGTCGGGCGCGTGATCCAGGCCGGCAATTCGATCGGCGGCGCGATCTCGCAGGACGGGCGCATCGTCGTCGCGCAGAACTACGAACCCGGCGGCATCAAGGCCTTCGATGCCGTCACGCTCGAATTGCTGGCCGACGTGCCGGCCGACTACGGCACCGAAGGCAAGCGCTCCAAGGTCGTCGGCCTGGCCGACCTGCCCGGCAACCGCTTCGCATACGCGCTGTTCGACGCCGCCGAGATCCGCGTCACCGACTTCTCCGATCCGAAGCGGCCGCGCACCGAACGCTATCCGGCCGGCAAGCAGCCGTACGACGGGCTGGTCACGCCCGACGGACGCCACTACATCGCGGGGCTGTTCGGCGAAGACGGGCTGTCGATGCTGGACCTGTGGCGGCCCGAACAGGGCGTGCGCACCATCCTGGGCGGCTACGGTCGCGGCAAGGAGCCGCTGCCGGTCTACAAGATGCCGCACCTGCGCGGCTGGGCGATCGCGGGTGGCCGCGCCTACCTGCCTGCAATCGGACGACACGAGGTGCTGGTGGTCGACACCCGGAGCTGGCAGGAAGTGGGGCGCATCCAGGTCAGGAGCCAGCCGGTGTTCGTGATGGCCCGGCCGGACGGTCGCGAGGTGTGGGTGAACTTCGCGTTTCCCGACAACGGCTGGGTGCAGGTGATCGACACGCTGGACAACCGCGTGGTCGACACCCTGCAGCCCGGGCGCGCCATCCTGCACATGGAGTTCACGCCGAAGGGCGAAGCGGTGTGGCTGTCGGCGCGTGACGACGACAAGGTGGTCGTCTACGACACGCGCACCCGCCGGCCGCTGACCACGCTGCCCGCCCACAACCCGAGCGGCATCTTCTTCACCAGCCGCGCGGCGCGCACCGGCTTCTGAGGGCGCCCGATGGCCCGCGCAGTCGTGCTTCCGCCCGGCACCGACGCCGCAGGCTATCGGCTGCTCAACGATTGGCAGCGCGACTTCCCGCTCGAAGCGCGGCCGTTCGCCGCGCTCGGTGCGCAGGTCGGCCTGGCCGAGGACGCGGTGATCGCCGCCTACCGTGACTGGAAGGCCCGCGGCGTGGTCAGCCGCATCGGCGCGGTGTTCGCGCCGCACCGGCTCGGGGCGAGCGCGCTGGTGGCGCTCGCTGCCCCGCCGTCGCAGCTCGAGGCGGTAGCCGCGCGAGTGAGCGCCGAACCCGCCGTCAACCACAACTACGAGCGTGAGCACCACTTCAATCTCTGGTTCGTCGCCACCGCCGCCGACGCCCAGGCGCTGGCGCACACCATCGACGCGATCGGTCGCGACACCGGCTGCCCGGTGATCCGCCTGCCGCTGCTCGAGGAGTTCCACATCGATCTCGGCTTCGATCTTGCCGGCGCGTCCAGCCCGCGGCGCGCGGCGCCCGTTGCCGTGGCCCGTGATGCCTCGCTTCAGGGTGCCCCGTCCGATGACGGTGCGCTTTCGGCTCGCGCACGACGGGTGCTCGGCGCGCTGCAGGACGGCCTGCCGCTGGTCGCCGCGCCGTATGCGGAACTGGGACGGCGCGCCGGATGCAGCGAAGCCGAGGTGCTCGATGCGATCGCGGCGGCGCAGTCCGACGGCGTGATCCGCCGCTTCGGCGTGGTGCTGCGCCACCACGAACTGGGCCTGGGCGCCAACGCGATGTGCGTGTGGGACGTGCCCGACGACGTGGTTGGCGAATACGGTCGCCGCCTGGCCGAGGAACCGCTGGTCACGTTGTGCTATCGCCGTCCGCGCGTGCTGCCCGACTGGCGCTACAACCTGTTCTGCATGATCCACGGCAGCGCACGCGAAGCGGTCATTGCCGCGCGCGACGACATCGCGGCGCGCCTCGGCCTCGACGCCTGGCCGCACGCGGTGCTCTTCAGCGGCCGGCGCTTCAAGCAGCGCGGGGCGCGCTACCTGCCGCACGGCGAAGGTGCCTGTCATGCGTGAACGGCTCGACGACACCGACCGCCGCCTGGTCAACGCGCTGCAGGGAGGCTTTCCGCTGGTGGAACGCCCGTACGCCGACGTGGGCGCCGCGCTGGGGCTCGCCGAGGAGGAGGTCATCGCACGGCTGCGGCGCCTGCTCGAGGCCAACGTGCTGACCCGCTTCGGCCCGATGTTCCAGGTCGAGCGCATGGGAGGCGCCTTCTGCCTGGCCGCGATTGCGGTGCCGCCGGTTGACTGGGATCGCGTCACGGAAATCGTCAACGCGTTTCCCGAAGTCGCGCACAATTACCGGCGCGAGCACCGCCTGAACATGTGGTTCGTGCTCGCCACCGAGTCGGCGGACGGCATCGAAGAGGTGGCCGACCGGATCGAGGCAGCCGCCGGCCTTCCCGTGCTGCGTTTTCCGAAGGAACGCGAGTACTTCGTCGGCATGAGGCTGCAGGCGTGATGGACGAACTCGACCGCCGCATCGTGCTGGCCACCCAGGGCGGCCTGCCGCTCGTGCCGCGTCCCTACGACGAGGTGGCGCGCCAGGTCGGCGCGGCCGAACCCGAAGTGCGCGCACGGCTGGCCGCGATGCTGGCCCAAGGCAGCATCCGGCGCATCGGCGCGGTGCCCAATCACTACGCACTCGGCTACACGGCCAATGGCATGAGCGTGTGGGACATCGACGACGCGCACATCGACGCGATCGGCGAGCGGGTCGGCGCGCTCGATTTCGTCACCCACTGCTATCGCCGTCCGCGCCATCTGCCCGACTGGCCGTACAATCTGTTCGCGATGGTGCATGCCACCACCCGCGAGGCCGCGCAGCAGCGCGTGGCCGAAATCGCCGCGCTGATCGATCGAGAACATCCCGGCGCCTGCCGTGGCCGCGACGTGCTGTTCTCCAGCGGCATCCTGAAGAAGACCGGGCTGCGCATCGCCGCCGCCGCGTAGCCTGCATCGACCGTCACCGCAAGGTTTGCCCATGTTCCGCATTTCACAATTCATCCGCGAGCTCGACCAGCCGACGCCGGTCGGCCCGCGCCGCAATCCGCCGGGGCCGGTGGTCATCTGGAACCTGGTCCGGCGCTGCAACCTCACCTGCATGCACTGCTATTCGATCTCGGCCGACACCGACTTCCCAGGCGAGCTGTCCACTGCCGAGGTATTTCGCGTGATGGACGACCTGGAGGCGGCGCGCGTGCCGGTGCTGATCCTGTCGGGCGGCGAGCCGCTGCTGCGCCCCGACATCTTCGACATCGCGCGGCGCGCCAAGGCGCGCGGCTTCTACGTCGGCCTGTCCACCAACGGCACGCTGATCGACGCCGACCGCATCGGAGCGATCGCCGACATCGGCTTCGACTACGTGGGCGTGAGCCTCGACGGCATCGCGGCCACGCACGACCGCTTCCGTCGCAAGGCGGGCGCGTTCGACGCGTCGATGGCGGGCATCCGCGCCTGCCTGGGGCACGGCATCAAGGTGGGCGTGCGCTACACGATGACCGAGGACAACGCCGACGACCTGCCGGCGCTGCTGAAGCTGATCGAAACCGAGGGCATCGACAAGTTCTACTTCTCGCACCTCAACTATGCCGGGCGCGGCAACAAGAACCGCGCGCGCGACGCCCGCCATCGAAGCACGCGCGAAGCGATGGAGTTGCTGTTCGAAACCTGCCTCGACCTGCACCGGCGCGGCATCGACAAGGAGTTCGTCACCGGCAACAACGACGCCGACGGCGTGTTCATGCTGCACTGGGTGCGCCGGCGCTTCCCCGAGCGTGCGGATCACATCGAGGGCAAGCTGCGCCAGTGGGGCGGCAATGCCAGCGGCGTGAACGTGGCCAACATCGACAACCTGGGCATCGTGCACCCCGACACGATGTGGTGGCACGTGCCGCTGGGCAACGTGCGCGAGCGCGCGTTCGGCGACATCTGGAACGACCTGTCCAACCCGCTGATGGCGGGCCTGAAGCAGCATCCGCGGCCGGTGTCGGGACGCTGCGGCGCGTGCCGGTTCCTGTCGGTCTGCAACGGCAACTCGCGCGTGCGCGCGCAGCAGATCACCGGCGACGTGTGGGCCGAGGATCCCGCCTGTTACCTGGACGACGACGAGATCGGCGTGAACGCCGCCGACTACGGCGCCGAGCGCATCGTGACCACGCCGTGGGTGCGCACCAGCCGCTACGAGAAAGGCAAGGTGACGTTGTGAAGACCGCGCTGCGCGATCGCGCGAACCGCCTGGCCGCGCTGCTGCTGGCCGCAGCGCTGCCGGCGGGCGCGACGCTCGCGGCCACCCCCGCGACGTCCGCCACGCCCGACCCCGCCCGGCTGTACCAGCAGCACTGCGCGGCCTGCCACGGCGGCGACCGCCTCGGCGGCATGGGACCGGCGCTGCTGCCCGAGAACCTCGCCCGCCTGCGCAAGGGCGAGGCGACGGAGGTCGTCGCGAAAGGTCGCGCCGCCACGCAGATGACCGGCTTCGCGCACCTGCTCGACAAGGCGCAGCTGACCGCGCTGGTCGACTGGATCTACACCCCGGTCGTGCCCACGCCGCGCTGGACCGAGGCCGACATGCGCGCGTCGCGCATCCAGCACGTCGATCCGAAGACGCTGTCCGACAAGCCGGTGTTCGCGGCCGACCCGTTGAACCTGTTCCTGGTGGTCGAGCACGGCGACAACCACGTCAGCGTGCTCGACGGCGACCGGCTCGAGCCGGTGCACCGCTTCGCGTCGCGCTTTGCGCTGCACGGCGGCCCCAAGTTCGCCGAAGGCGGGCGCTTCGTGTTCTTCGGCTCGCGCGACGGCTGGGTCACCAAGTACGACCTGTGGAACCTGAAGGTGGTGGCCGAGATCCGGGCCGGGATCAACACGCGCAACGTCGCGGTGTCGCCCGATGGCCGGCATGTCGCGGTGGCCAACTACCTGCCGCACACGCTGGTACTGCTCGACGGCGACCTGAACGTGGTGCGCTCGATCCCGGTCGCCGACACTGCCGGACGCAGCTCGCGCGTGTCGGCCGTCTACGACGCGACGCCGCGGCAGTCTTTCGTGGCCGCGCTCAAGGACGTGCCCGAGGTGTGGGAGATCAGCTACGCGGCGAAGGACAAGGACGGCTACCCCGAGCCGCGCCGCACCCGCCTGGACGATGTGCTCGACGATTTCTTCTTCACGCAGGACTACGCGCGCCTGATGGGCGCCTCGCGCGAAGGCAAGGCACAGGTGGTCGACCTGGACGCGCGCGGCAAGCTGGCCGACCTGCCGCTGGCCGGCATGCCGCACCTGGGCTCGGGCATCACGTGGCGGCGCGACGGGCGCACGCTGATGGCCAGCACCAACCTGAGGGCCGCCGAAGTGACCGTCATCGACCTGGCCGACTGGTCCGTGGTCAAGCGCATCCCCACGCGCGGGCCGGGCTTCTTCCTGCGCAGCCACGAATCGAGCCGCTACGCGTTCGTCGACTCGATGATGAGCCGCGATGCGAAGCACATCCTGCAGGTCATCGACAAGCAGACGCTCGAAGTGGTTGCCGAGATCGCCGGCGAGCCGGGCAAGACGCTGGCCCACGTGGAGTTCACCCGCGACGGCCGCTACGCGCTGGCCAGCCTGTCGGAGATGGACGGCGCGATCGTCGTCTACGACGCGCGCACGCTGAAGGAAGTCAAGCGCCTGCCCATGAGCAAGCCGATCGGCAAGTACAACGTCTGGAACAAGATCAACCGCGACGAGGGCACCAGCCACTGAGCGGCGCGCCCGGCCGGAACGGCACGATCGCACGCAGCGCGGACCCGGCCGCCAGGGCCATGCAACTATCGGACTTCGACTTCGAGCTGCCCGCGGAACTGATCGCGCAGCATCCGGCGGCGAGCCGTAGCGCGTCGCGGCTGCTGCACGTCGGCCGCGACACGCTGACCGACCTGCGCTTCGATGCGCTGCCCGGCCTGCTCGCCCCGGGCGACCTGCTGGTGTTCAACGACACGCGCGTGCTGCACGCGCGGCTGCGCGGCAGCAAGGCGAGCGGCGGGCGCATCGA
>CAZBTE010000030.1:0-13546 GCA_964494665.1 uncultured Limnobacter sp. | reverse complement strand
CGCAGATCGTGCTGCTCGACATCCAGATGCCGGGGATGACCGGCATCGAGCTCGCGCGCCACATCTCGGCGCGCGCGCAGGCGGGCGAAACGCCCAGGCCGATGCCGCTGATCATCTTCGTCACCGCGTTCGACGAGTTCGCGGTCGACGCATTCGAGGTGCGGGCAATCGATTACCTGCTCAAGCCGGTGCGCGCCGAACGCCTGCAGCAGGCACTGCAGCGCGCGCTCACCCGCATGCCGCAGGAGCACGCGCAGGCCATCGACCAACTCGTGCGCGCCACCAACACGCGTCGCCGCCACCTGTCGGTTCACGAGCGCGGCCGCGTCATCCTGGTGCCGCTCGAACAGGTCGTTTACCTGAAGGCCGAGCTGAAGTACATCACGGTTCGCACGCGCGAACGCGAGTTCCTGATCGAGGAGTCGCTGACGTCGCTCGAGGAGGAGTTCAGCGACCGTTTCGTGCGCATCCACCGCAACGCGCTGGTCGCTCGCCCGTCGATCGCAGGGTTCGAACGCGTGATGCCGCAGGGCGAGGTCGAGGGCGGCGACCCCTACTGGCAGGTCGTGCTTCGCGACGTCAACGAGCGACTGCCGGTGAGCCGCCGCCAATGGTCGACGGTCAAGAACCTGGTGAGCTGAAGGCCGGCATGCCCGCACCCGAGCGGTTGGTGATCGCCTCGCGCCAGAGCCGCCTGGCGATGTGGCAAGCCGAGCACGTGCAGGCGCGGCTGCGCGCGTTGCATCCCGGATGCAGTGTCGAGATCCTCGGCATGACCACCGAGGGCGACCGCGTGCTCGACCGCGCGCTGAACGAGATCGGCGGCAAGGGCCTGTTCGTCAAGGAGCTCGAGGTGGCGTTGCTCGAGCGGTGCGCCGACCTGGCGGTGCACTCGCTGAAGGACGTGCCGATGGACGTCGCCGAGCCGTTCGCGCTGGCAGCGATCATGGCGCGCGAAGACCCGCGCGACGCCTTCGTCAGCGAGCGTTTCGCGTCGCTCGAGGCGCTGCCGGCCGGCGCGCGCGTGGGCACTTCGAGCCTGCGTCGCGCAGCGCAGATCCGGCGTGCGTTCCCGTCGCTCGACGTGCTCCCGCTTCGCGGCAACGTGAATACCCGTCTGGCGCGGCTCGACGAAGGCCGCTATGACGCGATCGTGTTGGCGGCGGCGGGCCTCAAGCGCCTCGGGCTGGCTGCGCGCATCCGCGCGATCGTGCCGCCGTCGCTGTGCCTGCCGGCTGCGGGGCAGGGCGCCCTGGCGATCGAAACGCTCGGCGGTCGCGATGACCTGCAGGCCTGGCTCGCACCGCTGGCCGACGCGCGTACGGCGGTCGAGGTGCATGCGGAGCGCACGGTGTCGCGGCTACTCGGCGGCAGTTGCCGGGTCCCGCTGGCGGCCTGGTGCGTGAGCACGCCTGCCGGCGGACTGAAGCTGGTGGCGCGCGTGGCCGCCGAGGACGGCAGCGCGATGGTCGAGGCAGTGGTCGAGAGCACGCAGGCCGACCACGAGGCGGCGCTGCGCATCGGCGAGGACGCCGCACGTTCGCTGCGCGAGCAGGGCGCCGAGCGATGGCTCGGGTCGTCCTGACGCAGCCTTCGCCGCGCGTCGGGGCGTTGCAGCAGCGGCTGCGCGAGCGCGGGCACGAGGCGCTCGCGCTACCCCTGTCGCGCATCGTCGAGCAGACCGACGCGCCGGCGGTGCGCGATTGCCTCGCGCACCTCGATCGCTTCGACTGGATCGTGCCGGTCAGCCCGGCGGCGGTGGCCGCGCTGGCGCGCGTGCCGGGGCTGCGCTGGCCGGCGGCGCTGCGCGTGGCGGTGGTCGGTCCGGGCAGCCTGCAGGCGATCGCCGATTGCGCGTTGCCCATCGGGCGCGACCGCGTGCTCGCGCCTGCGGCCGCGCCCTTCGATGCCGACGCGCTGATCGGCCTGCCGCCGCTCGATGCGCCGCGCGGACTGCGCATCCTCGTGCTGCGCGGCGAAAGCGGTTCCGAGGACTGGATCGCACGCCTGCGCGCCGGCGGCGCAACGGTGCAGACCTGTGCGCTGTACCGGCGCGAGCCGGTCGAGCCGTCGGGCGAGGCGCTGGCGGCGCTGCGTGCCATGCTCGCGCAGGTGCCGGCGCCGGTGTTCGTCTTCACCCAGGTCGATGGCGTGGCGCGGCTGGAACGGTGCCTCGCGCAAGCGGGCCTGGCGGCGCAGGCACATGCGGCTGCGGCGTTCGCGGTGCATGCGCGCATCGCCGGCGCGCTCGCCCGATCGGGCTGGCGCCGGGTGCGGGTGATCGAGCCCGGTGAACCGGCGCTCGTGGCCGCGCTAGAATGCAGCGAGGATTCCCCGAGCACCGAAAGTGTCTGAGCCGGACAAGATCGTCCCCGACGGAGCGGCACGCTCCGACCCCCTTCCCACCGAACCGATGCAACGCGTGCCGCCGGCGACCCGGCCGGTGCAATGGCATGCGTGGGCCGCGTGGATCGCATTGGCGATCGCGGCACTCACGGTCGTGTGGGTGTGGCCGCGCCTGGGCGGACTGGAGACTGAGGCGACGCACCGGCTGGAGGGGGTCGACCAGCGCATGACGGAGCTCGGGGCGGCGCTCGAGTATGCCCAGAACCAGTTGCGCGATACGCAGAACCGTACTGCGGTGCTCGAAGCGCGCGTGCTCGAGACCGCTGGCCTGCAGGCGCAGCTGGAGAAGCTGTACCGCAGTCTCGCCTCCGACTCGACCGATGTGCTGCTGGTGGAGATCGAATCGGCTCTCGGGCTGGCCAACCAGCAACTCGCACTGGGCACGCATCCGCAGGTGGTGCTGGGCGCGCTGCAGGAGCTCGACCTGCGCCTGGCGCGACAGGACGATCCTTCGCTGGCCGGCGTGCGCCGTGCGCTGCTGGACGACATCGACCGGCTGAAGGCGTCGCCCGCGGCCGACGTGGGCGCGCTCGCGCTGCGCCTGGACAGCCTGCTGGCCGCGATCGACATGTACCCGCTGGCTGCCTCGGTGCGCACGCCGGCGCCGCCCGAGCGCGCCGCCGACCCGGCGCCCCGGGCCACCGACGCGGCCAGTCGCGCATCCGACGCGGCGGCGGCCGGCCTGAACGCGCTGCGCGACGAGTTGCAGCAGCTGTTCCGCGTGCGTCGCATCGAGACGCCGGACGCGGCGCTGGTCGCCCCGGAACAGGCCTACTTCCTGCGCCAGAACCTGCGCCTGCTGCTGCTGAATGCGCGGCTCGCGCTGCTGTCGCGCAACGAGGCGCTGTTCCGCAACGACCTCGAGCGCGCAGCGCAGTGGCTGCGCGCCTACTACGACGGCGAGCACCGCGGCGTGAGCGGTGCCAGTGCGCAGCTGCGCCAGATGATGGGCGCGCGCATCGCGCTCGAGGCGCCGAGCCTTGCCGACAGCCTGGCCGCCACGCGCACCGCGCGTGCCGCGCGCGAGGCGCGTCGCTGACCGGGCGGGCAGCGCGAGGCGACCGACGATGCGACGGATCATCTGGAGCCTGCTGATCATTTCCTCCGCCGTCGGGCTGGCGTTGCTGATGCGCTTCAACCACGGCAACGTCGCGGTGCTGGGGCCGCCGTACCGGATCGATTTCTCGGTGAACCTCGCGGTGCTGGTGCTGGCGATCGCGTTCCTGGTTTTCCACCTGCTGCTGGCCACGTTCTCGAACGCGCTGAACCTGCCGGCGCGGGTGCGCGAGTATCGCGAGCGGCGCCGCCGCGAGACCGCGATGGCGGGGTTGCGCGACAGCCTGCTGGCCTTGTTCGAAGGACGCTTCGGGCGCTCGGAGCGGCTCGCCCAGGCGGCGCTCGGCGATCGTTCGCTGGCGGGCGTGGCTTCGCTGGTGGCCGCGCGCGCGGCGCACCGGATGCGCGAGAGCGAACGCCGCGATCGCTGGCTCGATGTCGCGCGCGAGGAAGCCGGCGCCCTCAACGCCCAGCTGATGACGGCTGCCGAGCTGGCGGTCGAGGATCACCGCTCGGCCGATGCAATCGCCGCGATCGACACGCTTCGCTCGGGGGGGCCGCGCCACATCCACGCACTGCGCCTCGCGCTGCGCGCGCACGAGCAGTCGGGCAACTGGCAGGACGTGATCCAGGCGCTGCGCCAGATCGAAAAGCGCGACGCGCTGCACCCGGCTGCGATCCGCGGGCTGAAGATCCGCGCCTGGCGCGCGTTGTTCGGCGCGCTCGGCGACGACGCGAGCTCGGTGCAGCAGCTGTACGCGTCGATTGCCCCGGCCGACCGCGAGATCGACGAGATCGTCGAGGCGGCCGCGCAGGCGTTCGCCGCGGCTGGCCGCGCCGACCTGGCTGCTCGCGTGGTCGAGCAGACGCTCGACGAGCGCATGGAGGCGTCGCTGGTGTCCCTGTACGGCACGCTGCAGGGCGTGCCCACGCGCGAACGCCTGAGGCGCGCCGAGGCCTGGCGCGGGCGCTACGGCGAGGATCCGGCGCTGCTGCGCACGCTCGGCCGGCTGTGCGCCGCCGAAGGATTGTGGGGCAAGGCCGAGGAGTTCCTGCTGCTGGCCGAACACGCCGAGCCGGGATTCGAGGCGCACCTGCTGCTGGCGCAACTCTACGAGCAGCTCGGGCGCCAGGACGAGGCGGTCGAGCGCTACCGCCTCGCCGCGCTGGCTGCTTCGCGCGCGGGCGGAATCGCGGACATCACCGTGGGGGGCGGCGCTGCGAACGGCGCGACGCAGCTGTCGCTCGCCGCGCCCGGCTTCAGCGACGGGTGAAATCGCCCCGGGCTGGCTGTACACCGGCGGCCGGCAGCCAGCCAGCCGCCGGCGGTCACCCGTGGCGCAGCGCCACCGTCTTCACCGCGGTGAACGCATAGAGCGCCTCGAATCCCTTTTCGCGCCCGTACCCGCTGCTGCCCACGCCACCGAACGGCAGCTCCACGCCCCCACCGGCACCGTAGTTGTTCACGAACACCTGGCCGGCGCGCAGCTGGCGCGCCAGGCGCAGCTGGCGCGCGCCGTCGCGCGTCCATACGCCGGCCACCAGGCCGTAGCGGGTTCCGTTGGCGATCGCCACCGCCTGGGCTTCGTCGTCGAACGCGGTGACCGCGAGCACCGGCCCGAAGACCTCCTCCTGCGCGAGCCGGTGCGCCGGCGGCACGTCGGCCACCAGCACCGGCGCCTGGTAGAACCCGCCCGCGGGCGCCTGCTCGACCACGGCTCCCTGCGCGGCGATCTCCAGGCCGTCCGAGCGCGCCCCCGACACGAAGTCCTGCACGCGTTGCTGCTGGCGGCGCGATACCAGCGGTCCGAGATCGAGGTCATCGCGGCCGGGGCCGGCACGAAGCGCCGCGAAGCGTTCGGCGAGCAACCCGACGACGCGACGGTAGACCGGCGCCTCGACCAGCACGCGGCTGCCCGCCGAGCAGGTCTGGCCGGCGTTCTGCACGATGGCGTTGACCAGCACCGGCAGCGCCGCTTCGAGATCGGCGTCGGCGAACACCAGCTGCGGAGACTTGCCGCCCAGCTCCAGCGTCACCGGGCAATGGTGGCCGGCGGCCGCCTGCGCGACGCGGCGCCCGGTGTCGGGCGAGCCGGTGAACGAGACGTGGTCGACGCCGGGATGCTCGACGAGCGCCTGGCCGGCCTCGCCACCCAGCCCGGTGACGATGTTCAGTGCACCAGGCGGGAATCCGGCCTCGGCAGCGAGCCGCGCCACTTCGAGCAGCGACAGGCAGGCGTCCTCGGCGGGCTTGACCACGCAGGCATTGCCGGCGGCGAGTGCGGCACCCACCGAGCGCCCGAAGATCTGCATCGGGTAGTTCCACGGCACGATGTGGCCGGTGACGCCGTGAGGCTCGCGCAGCGTGAGCACGGTGTAGCCGTGCCGGTACGGAATGGTCTGCCCGTGCAGTTTGTCGGCGGCGCCGGCATAGAACTCGAAGTAACGCGCCAGCGCCTGCGCATCGGCGCGCGCCTGGCCGAGCGGCTTGCCGGTATCGCGCGACTCGATGCGGGCGAGCGTCTCGAGGTGGGCGTCGACCAGGTCGGCGAGGCGGCGCAGCAGGCGCCCGCGCCCGACCGCGTCGGTGCGGCCCCACGGGCCCGCTGCGGGTTCGCTGCCGGTGCCGTCGAAAGCGCGGCGCGCCGCGCGCACTGCCCGGTCGACGTCGGCGGCGCCACCGCGCCCGATATGCGCGAACGTGTCGCCGTCGGACGGATCGACCACCGGAAGCGTGTCGCCCGAGAGCGGCGCAATCGCCTCGTTGTCGATGAACAGCGCGTGGCGTTCGGGAAGCTGATGCATTCAAGGACCTCGTTCGTTGCGTGGCAGGGTGCCCTCGACGCACTCGCAGCCGAGGCTGGCAGCGCCACTATCACTATAATCGCCTGCTTTCCGTCCAATCCACGCGCACTCCAGCCACATGACCGATCTCCGATCTCGTTCGCGCCGACCCCTGCGCGCGTTGCCGATCGCCGCGCTCGTGCTCGCGCTCGCCGCCTGCGGGCGCACGGCGGGCGACGCCGCTGCGCCGGGGAACGCCGGCGGGCCGCCGCCGCTGGCGGTGACGGTGCTGGAGGTGCAACCGCGCACCGTGCCGGTGGTGCTCGAGGCGGTCGCTCGTACCGAAGGCTCGCGCGAAGTGGAGGTGCGCGCGCGCGTCTCGGGCATCCTGGAGCGGCAGCTGTTTCGCGAAGGCGAGCCGATCCGTGCCGGCGCGCCGATGTACCGGATCGACCGCGCACCGTTCGAGATCGCGCTGGCGCAGGCGCGCGCGACACTGGCCGAAACGCGCTCGCGCGCCGAGCGGGCGCAGCTCGAGGCGAAGCGGCTGCAGTCGCTGCTCGCCGATCGCGCGATCAGCCAGCGTGAATACGACGACGCTGCCGCGACGCGCCTGCAGACGCAGGCGTTGGTGCTGGCAGCGCAGGCGCGCGTGCGCGAAGCCGAGCTGAACCTTTCGTACACGACCGTGAACGCGCCGATCGCAGGAATCACCGGCCGCGCGCTGCGCTCCGAAGGAAGCCTGGTCACCGCGGGCGCCGAGAGCAGCCTGCTGACCACGCTCACGCGCACCGATCCGATCTGGGTGCGCTTCTCGCTTTCGGAGTCCGAGTACGCGCAACTGCGCGGCGCCGACGAGCGCTCGGCGAAGGTGCACCTGACGCTTCCCGATGGCAGCACCTACGAGCGTTCGGGCAGCCTGAACTTCACCGGCTCGACGGTCGATGCGCGGCTGGGCACGGTGCAATTGCGGGCCGAGTTCGCCAATCCGTCACTCGCGCTGCTGCCCGGCCAGTACGTGAAGGCTCGGGTGGAAATCGGCGCGCGCGAGGCGTTCGTCGTGCCGCAGTCGGCCGTGCAGCAGGGCGATCGCGGTCGCTTCGTCTGGGTCGTCGACGCGCAAGGCAAGGTGAATCCGCGCCCGGTGGAGACGGGCGGGTGGGTCGGGCGCGACTGGATCGTGCGCTCCGGCCTGCAGGCCGGCGATCGCGTGGCGATCGACAATTTGATCCGGTTGCGCCCCGGAGCGACCGTCGAGCCCAGGCCGTCCGAGCCGGCGTCTACCGCCGGCGCCGGCGGCGCGCGCTGAGCCGCGAGGCGCCGCATGTCTCGCTTCTTCATCGACCGGCCGATCTTCGCGGCAGTGCTGTCGATCGTGATCGTGCTGGCAGGGCTGGTTGCCTCGCAGGTATTGCCGGTCGCGCAGTATCCCGAGATCGCGCCGCCGACCGTCACGATCAGCACCAGCTACCCGGGCGCCAGTGCCGAGACGCTCGCGAAGACGGTGGCGGCACCGATCGAGGAGCAGCTCTCGGGCGTCGAAGGGTTGCTCTACTTCAACTCGAGTTCGTCGTCGAACGGCGCGGTGGCGATCACCGCCACCTTCGAGGTGGGCACCGATACCGACCAGGCCACCTTCAACATCAACAACCGCGTGCAACTCGCGCTGCCGCGCCTGCCCGACGAGGTGCGCCGCAACGGCGTGACGGTGCAGAAGCGTTCGAACGACATCCTGATGGTGGTGGCGCTCAATTCGCCCGATGGCCGCTTCGACACGCTGTACCTGTCGAACTATTCGTCGCTGAACCTGGTCGACGAGCTCAAGCGCCTGCCCGGCGTGGCCGACGTGACGATCTTCGGCGCACGCGACTACTCGATGCGCATCTGGCTCAGGCCCGACCGCATGGCGCAGCTCGGGGTCACCGTCTCCGACATCGCTGCGGCGGTGCGCGCGCAGAACGCGCAGTATGCCGCCGGCAAGATCGGCGCCGAGCCGGCGCTGCCCGGGCAGATGCTCGTCTACACGGTGACCGCGCAGGGGCGGCTGGTCGACCCGGAGCAGTTCGGCGAGATCGTGGTGCGCGCGGGCGGTCCCTCCGGAGTGCTGCGCCTGAAGGACATTGCGCGCATCGAGCTCGGCGCGCTCAGCTACGACGCGTTCAATACGCTCGACGGCAAGCCCACCATCGGTACCGCGGTGTTCCTGCAGTCGGGCGCCAACGCGCTCGACGTCGCGCAGGCGGTGAAGGCGCGCATGGCCGAGCTAAGGCAGAACTTCCCCGAGGGGCTCGACTTCATCGTCCCGTTCGACACCACGCGCTTCGTCGAGTCCTCGATCAACGAGGTGGTCAAGACGATCCTGGAGGCGGCGGCGCTGGTGGTGCTGGTCGTGTTCATGTTCCTGCAGACCGCGCGCGCCACGTTCATCCCGATGATCGCGGTGCCGGTCTCGCTGATCGGCACCTTCGCCGGCCTGTGGCTGTTCGGCTTCTCGATCAACACGCTGACGCTGTTCGCGATGGTGCTGGCGATCGGCATCGTCGTGGACGACGCGATCGTGGTGCTGGAGAACGTCGAGCGACTGATGCGCGAGCAGGGCATGAGCGCGCGCAGTGCGGCGATCGAGGCGATGCGCGAGGTGTCGGGCGCGATCGTGGCGATCGTGCTGGTGTTGTGCGCGGTGTTCGTGCCGGTGGCCTTCCTCGGCGGCATCGCCGGACAGCTGTACAAGCAGTTCGCGGTGACCGTCGCGATCGCAGTCGTGCTGTCGGGTTTCGTCGCGCTCACGCTCACGCCGGCGCTGTGCGCGCTGATGCTGAAGGCGGGCGGACACGGCTCGAAGCTGTTCCGGCCGTTCGATGCGGGGTTCGCCGCGCTGACGCGGCTGTTCCTCGCGCTGGTGAACGGGGCGCTGCATCACCGCCTGGTCGCGCTGCTCGCGTTCGTCGGCGTGCTGGGTCTGCTCGCGTTGCTGTTCACGCGCATTCCGGCGAGCTTCGTTCCTCCCGAGGACCAGGGCTACGTGATCGGCGCGGTGATGCTGCCCGACGGCGCCACGCTCGAGCGCACCGGCAAGTCGGGTGCGCAGTTGCAGAAGATGTTCGCCGATCATCCGGCGATCGAGCACATGTTCGTCGTCAACGGCTTCGACCTGATCGGCGGCGGCAACAAGACCAACGCGGCCACCATCTTCGTGCCGCTGAAGGACTGGTCGGAGCGCACGCAGAGCGCGCCCCAGGTGGCCGGCGAGATCTTCGCGCGCGGCATGGCGCTCACCGACGGCATGGCGCTGGCGTTCAACCCGCCGTCGATCCGCGGGCTGGGTACCGCCGGCGGTTTCGAGGTGTACGTGCAGGGGCGCGGCGACGCCGACCCGATGCGGCTGCAGCAGGTGGTGCAGGCGTTCGTTGGCGAGCTGGCGGCGCATCCGCGGCTGCAGGGCATCAACACCTTCTTCCGCCCGACCGTCCCCCAGCTGATGGTGGAGGTCGACCGCGAGAAGGCACTGTCGCTCGGCGTGCCGGTGCAGGAGGTGTTCGAGACGCTTCAGAGCACGATGGGCACCCTGTACGTCAACGACTTCAACAAGTTCGGCCGCACCTACCGGGTGCAGTTGCAGGCCGATGCGCCGTATCGTGCCGCGCCGGACGATCTCGGCGCGGTGTTCGTCCGCTCGGCGACCAGCGGCGAAATGATCCCGCTCAAGGCGCTGATCTCCACCCGCAGCACGATCGGGCCCGAACAGCTCGAACGCTTCAACGGTTATGTCGCGGCGAAGGTGCTGGGCTCGGGCAAGCCGGGCGTGAGCTCGGGCGATGCGATCGCCGCGGTCGAGCAGGTGGCACGCGCCACGCTACCCGACGGGTACCAGATCGCGTGGACCGGCCAGGCATTCCAGGAGAAGCGCACCGGCCAGGCGTCGGTGTTCGCGTTCGGCTTCGCGGTGGTGATGGTCTACCTGATCCTGGCCGCGCTCTACGAGCGCTGGGGCCTGCCGGTGGCGGTGCTGCTGGCGGTGCCGTTCGCGATCACCGGGGCGCTCGGCTTCGTCTTCCTGCGCGGGCTGGAGAACGACATCTACTTCCAGATCGGGCTGGTGGTGCTGATCGGGTTGTCGGCGAAGAACGCGATCCTGATCGTCGAGTTCGCGCAGCAGGGCTTTCTCGCCGGCATGACGCCGGTGCAGGCGGCGTTGCAGGCGGCGCGGCTGCGCTTCCGGCCGATCGTGATGACCTCGCTCGCGTTCGTGCTGGGGGTGCTGCCGCTGGTGCTGGCCTCGGGCGCGGGAGCGGCGGCGCGCCGCTCGATGGGCACCGGGGTGTTCGGCGGCATGATCGTGGCGACCTTCGTCGCAACCATCTTCGTGCCGATGTTCTTCGCGATGACGGCGCGGCGCCGGCGCGGCCAGGAGGTTGTCGCCGCCGATCCGACGCACGGAGACGTGCGTTGAACGGCGCGACCGGACCGATTCGGCAGCGCGGGACGCGCGCCGCGCTCTCACGCGCCGGCCTGGGCACGCTTTCACGCGTTGGCCTGGGCGCGCTGCTGGCGCTCGTGGCGGCCGGCTGCACCATGATGGGCCCGGACTACGCGCGACCGTCGATCGCGCTGCCCGAGCGCTTCGCCGAGGCCGGAACCGGCCCGGTCGAGGCCGCGGTGGCGGCTGGCGAGCCGGTGATCCAGGCCGATTGGTGGATCCTCTATCGCGATGCGGCGCTCGATGAGCTGGTGGACGCGGCGCTCACGCACAACAGCGACATCCGCCTGGCGATCGCGCAACTGGACGAGGCCGAGGCGGTCCTGCGCGAGGCATGGGCGGTGTTGACGCCGCAGGTCGATCTCGGCGCGGCCGGGTCGCGCTCGCGCGTCACCGAGCTGGGCGCGACGCCGGTGCCGGCCGGCGTGCCGCTCACGCGCAACGATTTCCGCGCCACGCTGTCGAGCGCGTTCGAGATCGACTTCTGGGGACGACTGCGACGCGGTGCCGAGGCGGTCGAAGCGCAACTTCTGGCCACGCGCTACGCGCACGACGTGGTGGCGATCGGCGTGGCCGCGACCACCGCGCAGGCGTGGTTCGCGCTTCGCGCGCTCGATGCGCAGGTCGCGGTCACGCGCGAGAGCCTGCGCGTGCGCAGCGAGAGCCTGGACCTGGTGCGCGCACGCGCGCGCGGCGGCCTGGTGTCCGACCTCGACGTGTACCAGGCCGAAGGTGCGCGCGCGGATGCCGAGGTGCAACTGAACGAGCTGCAGCGCCAGCGCGCAGCGGTGGAGCGCCAGCTCGGCACGCTCGCCGGCCGGCCCGGCGCGACCTTCGCCGAAGGCGACCTGCTGGCGATGCCGGTGCCGCCGTCGCCGCCGCCGGGGTTGCCGTCGTCACTGCTCGACCGGCGTCCCGACGTGCGCCAGGCCGAGGCGCTTCTGCAGGCCGCCAACGCGCGCATCGGCGTGGCGCGCGCGGCGATGATGCCGACCATCTCGCTGACCGGCGCGCTGGGCGGCCAGAGCGCCGACCTGTCGGACCTGCTGCGTTCGGGGGCGCGCGTGTGGTCGCTGGGGTTCGGGCTGACGTTGCCGATCTTCGACGCGGGCCGGCTGCAGGCACGCACCGAGCAGGCCGAAGCGCGCGAGCGCCAGGCGCTGGCCGCCTACCAGAAGTCGCTCGAGAGCGCATTCCGCGACGTCGGCGATGCGCTGACCAACACCGAACGCGCGGCGGCGGCCGAGCGCGCCCTTCAGGTGCGGCTGGACGCAGCGCGTAGCAGCACGCGGCTCGCGCGCTCGCGCTACGAGTCCGGCTATTCGGGCTATCTCGAGCTGCTCGACGCGCTGCGCACGCAGAACGACGCCGAACTGGCGATGATTCGCAATCGGCAGGCGCGCCTGGCCTACAGCGTCGACCTGATGAAGGCGCTCGGCGGCGGCTGGCGCGATCCGACACTCGTGCCGGCGCCTGCTGCGGCCGGCACACCGGCGCGCGCGCCGTAGCGAATCCGCGTACACGGATCGATCATCGGCGCGTGCCCGCTGGGGGCACTGCGCGCAAACGGTACGGCGAGTGCTCGCGCAACTCGTCGACGTACGTCCCCACCATGGCGCCCTCGTGCTGCAGGAAGCGGTCCAGCGCCTGCGCGAACGCGGGCTCGGCGAGCCAGTGCGCCGAGACCGTCTGCACCGGATCGAAGCCGCGCGACATCTTGTGCTCGCCTTGTGCGCCGCCCTCGACCACGCGCAGGCCCAACTCGATCGCCGCCTCGATCGCCTGGTAGTAGCAGGCTTCGAAGTGCAGGCACGGTACGGCTTCCAGCGCACCCCAATAGCGGCCGTACAGGCGTTCGTCGTCGTGCACCAGCAGGCTGGCGGCGATCGCGCGGCCGTCGCGCTCGGCCAGCGCCAGGACGAGGTGTTCGGGCAGCGTCTCGCCGATGCGCTCGAAAAAGGCCTGGTTCAGGTAGGGCGTCGAGTGGTGTGCGGCGTAGGTGGCCTCGTAGCAGCGGGTGAAGAATGCCCATTGCGCTGCACCGATGTCGCGACCGTGCAGGCGGCGCAGCCGCACGCCGGCCTGCGCGACCTTGCGCCGCTCGGCGCGGATCTTCTTGCGCTTGGGCTGGGAGAGGGTGGCGAGGAAGCCGTCGAAGCTTTCGTAGCCTTCATTTCGCCAATGGAACTGCACGCCGTGCCGCAGCATCAACCCGGCCGCGTGCAGCGCCGCGGCCTCGACCTCGAGCGGAAACAGCACGTGCAGCGAGGAAACCCCCGACGACCGCGCCAGCGCAAGCAGCGCCTCGGCAGCAGCGCGACGCGCAGGCGCATCGCGGGCAGCGAGCCGGGTACCGGGCACCGGCGTGAACGGAACCGCCGACACCAGCTTCGGGTAATAGCGCAGCCCGTGCCGTGCATAGGCATCGGCCCAGGCCCAGTCGAACACGTACTCGCCGTACGAGTGCAGCTTCAGGTAGGCCGGCACGACCGCCGCCGGCCGTGCGCCGGCATCGCGCAGCACGAGATGGCGTGCAATCCATCCGGTGCCTTCGCCGACGCAACCGGCGAACTCGAGCGCGCGCAGGAACTCGTGCCGCAGGAACGGCTGGGGAAGCGCCCGGCCCGCGCCGGCTGCCGCCAGCGCATTCCATTCGGCGGCCGGCACGCGTGCAAGATCGTCCAGAACCTGCGTGCGATAATTGTTCCCTTCGCCCCCGGTCACGAACCCTCCCGTCGATGCGAATCGCCGCAGCGCAGCTGAATCAGGTGGTCGGCGATTTCCGCGGCAATGCCGAACGGATTATCGCCGCCGCGCAACGGG
>CAZBTE010000029.1:0-13626 GCA_964494665.1 uncultured Limnobacter sp. | reverse complement strand
TTGGGAGGACATCGCGCCGGCGATTCGACGCCATCAAACGGTGACGAACAACCTGGCGTTTGACGACGACAAGGACTGGGTCCGCCTGACGAAAGACGATGCTGACCGACCGGCGCGGTTGGAGTTCAAGAACGACGCGGCAGTCCAGGCCTTGTTGGCGGCCATCTCGACGGTATGCGGGCCGGCGAAGCGATCGCGCAGGAAGACCTGCGGCACACCGGCGCGATCGGCGATCGCGACGCCCACCTGGAAACCGTTCTTGCGGCAAGTTTCCAGCGCGGCCTGCGCCGCTTTCAGCGCGGTCTCGACGGTGAGGCTACGGCTGGTGAAGGTGGACTGGGCCATGGCACTGCCGGCGAGAGTGCCCGAGAGCACGATCAGCGTGGCGGCCAGCGTTCGGGATGCGGTCATGATGTCCTCCAGCGTGCAAGTTCTTCGATGTCTTCGGGAAACATCTCCCCGATCTCGATCTGCTTCAGCCTGCCGTCGCGGCCGATGACCCAGACGATCGGCAGTCCTTTCGGGCGGCCCAGCGCCGCCTGCCAGCGCGCGTCGAACATCGCCGCGTGGAACGTGTAGTCACGCTCGCGCATGTAGCGCTGCACGGACTGCGGCTCGGGATCGATCGCCAGCGCGAGCACCTCGAGCCCGGCACCCGCATGGGCCCGGTGCAACCGGTCGAGGTGCGGATTCTGTCGCGCGCAGAACGGGCACCAGGTCGCCCACAGTTCGACGACGGCGACCGTGCCGCGCCAGTGTTCCGGCGGCAACTCGCGACCATCGAGCAGGCGCACCGGCGGAAACGTGATCGCCGTGCCGATCGGCGGCGCCGGGCTTCGGGTCGGCGTAGCCGTCCCCGCACCGCCCTGCGCGCGCAGCGCCCCCGCGCTCACCGCCAGCACAGCGCCTGCTGCACTGCGCAGCAGGCCGCGGCGCCCGCGAGTCGCATCGTGGCCGATCGGCATTGCGTGCGTTTTCCCTTCGTGCTGATCGATGATTGTCTCAGGCAATGCCCGGATTGTCCTTCATGCCGATCAGGCGCGGCAGATTGGGCCTGCGCGGCGTGACGGTGCCGCGCGCCTTCAGCCAGCGCTCCACCACTTCCCAGATCGGCTCGCCGCTGGCGTTTTCGGCCACCGGCGCCCAGCCGGCCACGCGATAGGTCTTGTGCGGGTCGATCGGCTTGCCGTCCAGCCGCATGTCGGTGATGCGGCTGCCCATCTTCGCGTTCGGATCACAGGCGTAGGTGAGACCGCCCACCCGCACCATGTCTCCGCCCTGCTGGTAGTACGGGTCGGGATTGAACAGGTTGTCGCCCACGTCCTCGAGAATGGTCTTGATCATCTCGCCGCTGAAGTCGTTCACCGTGGTGAACGGGTAGGTGATCGCGGTCTGGTCCATCAGGTGCTCGCGCGTGATCGCCTGCCCCGGCAACAGGCTGGTGCCCCAGCGGAAGCCGGGCGAGAACGCGATCTGCGCCCCCTTGACCTCCATCAGCGCATCGAGGATCAGCTGGTCGTAGGTGCCGTTGAAGTTGCCGCGCCGGTACAGCAGCCCCTCGGTGACGGCGAGCGGCTCCTCGAGGCGGGCGCGGTGCGGCGCGCGCACCCGTTCGATCAGCGCCTGCATCGCCGGATCGGGCGGCAGCAGGTTCGAGAACACCGGCAGCAGCCGATAGCGGAAGTCTGCCAACTTGCCGCCCTTGACGTCGAGATCGAGCACGCCGAGGAACTTGCCGTTGGAGCCGGCGTTGGTCACCAGCGTGATGCCCCTGGCGTTGCGCACCGCCACCGGCTGCGGAACGCCGTCGTGCGTATGACCGCCGAGTATCACGTCGATGCCGGTGACGCGCGTGGCCAACTTCAGGTCGACGTCCATGCCGTTGTGCGACAGCAGCGCCACCACCTGCGCGCCCTTGCCGCGCACCGCATCGACCACCTCCTGCAGCCGCTCGTCCTGGATGCCGAAGCTCCAGTCCGGCGTGAGGTGACGCGGATTGGCGATCGGCGTGTACGGAAACGCCTGCCCGATGATTGCCACCGGCACGCCGTTGATCTCGCGCAGCGCGTGCGAGGGAAAGACCGGATCCTCGAAATCGGTGGTGCGCACGTTCTGCGCGACGAAGTCGATGCGACCGGCGAAATCCTTCGCGATGACTTCCTCGACGCGTTTCGCGCCGTAGGTGAACTCCCAGTGGCCGGTCATCACGTCGACGCCGAGCAGCTTGCACGCGTCGATCATGTCCTGGCCTTTGGACCACAACGCCGTGGCAGAACCCTGCCAGGTATCGCCGCCGTCGAGCAGCAGCGCGCCCGGGCGCGACGCCTTCAGGCGCCCGACCAGCGTGGCCAGATGCGCGAAGCCGCCGACCTTGCCGTAGGTGCGCGCGGCGGCCTCGAAATCCAGGTACGTGAACGCGTGCGCCTCGGGCGTGCCGGGACGCACGCCGAACGCCTTCAGCAGGTGCTCGCCGACCAGGTGCGGCGCGCGCCCGCGTGCCTCGGCCACGCCGAGGTTCATGCTCGGCTCGCGATAGTAGACCGGCAGCAGTTGCGCGTGGCAATCGGTGAAATGCAGCAGGCTCACATTGCCGAAGCGCGCGATGTCGTACATCGCTTCGGCGCGATCGCCCGCCGCGACGCCACCGGACGACGCGCAACCCTGCAGCGACAGCCCGGCCGCCGAAGCGGTCGCGAGAACCTGCAGGAACTCTCTTCGGTCCATCATGGCCTGGCCCGCCCAACGCGCCCGTCGCGAGCGCAGACAAAAAACGGGCCGCCCGCAGGCGGCCCGGCCGTCCGTTCGATCACTTGTTGACCGGCGACTCCGGATCCATCAGATAGGCGACCAGATCGCGGATCTGCGCCTCGGTCAGCGTCCCCGAGGGGCCGAAGCGCGGCATCGACGAGCACGCAGCAAACGCCTTCGAGTTGTAGATTCGCTGGTAGGCATACTTCTGGATCTCGGGCGTGTAGCCGCGCAGCTTGCCGAACTGGCGCAGGCTCGGGCCCATGGTGCCGAACGACGTCTGCTGCGGAGCAAGCTCGTGGCAGTTGTAGCAGCTGCCGCCGTTCTCGGCACCCGGCTTGTCGCTCCAGGTCATGCCCCGCCCGCTCGAGGCGATTCTCTGGCCTTTCTTCCAGTCGCCCATCAGCTTGCCGTCGGCGGGCAGCTTGATGGTGGCCATCTGCTGCGCCTCGAGGCGTTTCAGCACGTCGGCCGGCGGGTGGTCGCGGTACTTGGTGCAGGTAGCCTGCAATTCGTCCTGCGCGACCCGGTCCATCTTCGCGATGCCACGATCGTGGAAGTCACCCTTGATCGTTGCCGCTGCCCGGGCGTCGTATGCACTACGGTCGGCAGTCGTCGTCGCACAGCCGCCGGCCAGCGCCGCAGCGAGGACGCCCGCCCACATGATTGCTCTGTTCATTTTCCGTCTCCTCCTCGCGGCACGCTCAGCGCTTGATTCCCGGTCCACGGTACGTCGACCCGTTCGAGTTCACGCCCATGTAGGCAAGCAATGCGGTCACGGTGTCGGACAGGTATCCGGGCTCCGGGAATCGCTGCTGCCGGAAGCAGTCGTTCATCCGCCACTGCAGCGTGTGCATCAGGCCGCCGGTCATCCGGTAGCCCGGCCAGCCGATGAAACTCCTGTCGGCCGTCCCCGGCTTCGTGAGGTTGGGCAGATTCTGGGTGCGGATGCGCTTGCCGTCCTCGCCGTGGCAACTCGCACAGGAGAGATCCCACGGACCTGCGCGATAGAAGAAGATCGCCTCGCCGAGCTTGTAGGTCTCGCGCTCCTGCGGGTGGGCCTGCGGCACTGCAATGCGCATGTTGCGCGAGTGTCCGGCAACGTAGGTGACCAGCGACACCACTTCGGGCGTGCGCTTGGCGTTGCTGAACGGCTGCTTGGTCAGTTCTTCGAGCTTGAAGCCCTGCAGCGTGACCATGCAGTGCACGATGCGCCGCTCGATGTCCATCACCTGGCCGACGTCGGCATAGTAGCGCGGCGCCTGGACGTATGCCCCGTCCAGCACACCCGGTCCGAGTCCGAGGTCGCACTGCTCGAGCGAGACGTTCTTCGGCCCGCGCCTGGCCTTCCACAGCGCCTCGCCCCGGGCCTCGAAGAGCTCGGCGGTGTTGGACTCCTCCATCATCATGCGGAACTTCTCGAACTGCTCGGCCGTGATGTCGCGCTCTTCCTGAGCCAGCGCGGTCGCGCCTGCCAGCGCCAGCACGCCCGCCAGTACGGTGCCGGCGATCGCCCTGCGTGGTGGCGTCGAATTTCGCCCCTGCTTCATGTCTGCGTCTCCTTCGTTGGTATCCGTTCCCGAAGCGTCCGCCCGGGGCAAGTCCTGTTGTCTACGGCCGCAGGTAGGCGAAGCGCTCCTGTGCCTGCAAGCTCGCGACTTCGGCAACGCCTGACTGAACGATCGTCGCCTCCATGGCGACCTTGTCCTTCGGGATGTCGCGTCCGACCAGCGTGTTGTTGCAGACACGGAACTGGACGCCGCGCCCGCTCAGTTCGCCGATTGCCGCCGAGAACTCCTGTCCCTGCTCGTTCTTCGCGCCCTCGAGCAGGAAGTCGATGCCGCGGCCGTGCGTGACCACGACGATCCGGGTGGAGGGCTCCGCGTTCAGGTGATTGCGGATGTTGACGATCGCGCGCTGCGCCTGAGCCACACCGTCATTGAGGTGGTAGACGACCGAGATCGGGTCGGCCGCCGACGCGACGGTGGCGGCACCCGCAAGCACGACGGCGGCAACGAAACTGCGCATGCGAGTCGAAGCGCGAATGCAATCGGGCATCGTTTCCCCCTCGTTTCGTGAAGGGCGGGACGGTACGCCTCGTGGCGCGTCATCGCCGCCCGGAAATCGGCCGTGAACCCGCGTCGCCTCAGCCGGCGACGGTCGCCTCGTCGGTGCGCTTCTCGCCCTTGTTGTCGACCCAGGTGACGCTGATCTTGTCACCGGGCTTCGCGCCCTTGACCTTGAACTGCAGGTACGGGTTCTTCGAGATCGCCGGGCCCCAGTGCGCCTTGAACACCGGCTTGCCGTTCAACGTTGCCGTCACCTCGCTGATGTACCACGCGGGGATCAGGGTGCCGGACGCGTCCTTGCGCTGGCCGGTCTCCATCTCGTGCGCCATCAGTACGCGCACGTCAGCCACCCCGTCCTTGGTGGTGGCGCGAATCTTCATCGGGTCTGCCATTGTCATCGTCTCCAGCTGCGTCGGTATGCTCGTTCGTCTGCCGGCTCAGCCGCCACAGCCGCCCAGGGTGACCTTGACCTCTTTGCGTGCGAGGTAGAACTTTCCGTCGGCCTTGACCAGGGCCACCACGTCGGAACTCTGGCCCATCTTGATACGCATGCTCACTTCGCCATCGGCTCCGTCGAGCATCTCGTAGGCACCGGCCAGCGCATTGGGGTTCTTCTCGACCAGCAGCGCAACCGCTTGCGTATTGGGCAGGCTGCTCCTGATGCTCACCGGCACCACGGCGCCGTTCTCGGCGATGTCGGGCGCAACGATCACCACGTCCTTCGATTCGGTTGCGCCCTCGGCGCCCAACGCCTTGAGCGTTGCCGCCACGCCGGCCACCTTGAAGGCCGCCTGGTCGAACGCCTGCGCCGCGGCGCTGCCGGGCCGCAACAGTCCGAACGCCAGTAGCGCCCCGTACAGCCCCGCGCTGCCCGCCATCTGCAGGGTGGTTCGTCTCGAGCAATTCATGCGTTGGTCTCCTTCAAAATCAACAGTTCGCCTGGGCGAAACGGGGATGGGTCGAGGAACGGGCACTCACTGCGGGTGAGCGCGTGCGGCGCGCGCGCGCGGCGCACGAGCCGGCCTGGGCGAGCGTCGCGCGAACGGTCCGCCCGCAGCGGGGGCCATCATACCGGCGCCATTCGACCGGATCACATGCAGGTAGGCGGTGCGGCAGATCTCGGTGAGCAGGCCGTCGTGCACGCAGTAGTAGGTGAAGCTGCCTTCCTTGCGTCGGGTCAGCGCGCCGGATCGGTACATCGTGTTCAGGTGGCGCGAGACGTTGGTCTGGGTGGCACCGGTCTCGGCGACGATTTCGGACACCGTCTTCTCTCTGCAGCAGATCGCCTGCAGGATACGCACGCGCATCGGTTCGGACAGCAGCGCGAAGAAGCGTGCAACTGCCTCGAAAACGTAGTCGTTGTCGTCCATCGATCCCCCGTTGCCTGCCTGGTACCGCCCCCCGTGGAGAGTGCGGCCCATGAGCAGATGCACATATCCTCAGACGATGATAACGTCGATGGTATCGGTGATTTCCCCCATCGGGGCAATGGATGATGATTTCTCTGCGGTGCTGTGCCGTGGCTGCGCTGCTCGCGCTCGCCTCGGCACTCATGCCCGCCGTGTCCGCGGCTCGCGCTGTCACGGAAGTCAAGTTGGAGCGCCCCGTCTCGCACCAGGCCCTGCTGCGTGAAAGCGCCCGCGACGGCAGCGTGATCGTGGCGCTGTTCTCGCTGCAAGGGTGTCCGTACTGCGTGGCGATCCGCCGCGACCAGCTGCGTCACCTCGCGCGCGAACAGGCGGCGCGCGGGTTGCGCGTCGTCGAATACGATCTGTCCGACACCACGCCATTCGAGGCAAAGATTCCACGCGCCGCCGCCTCGCCTGCCGCGCTCGCTGCCACCCTCGGCATCCGCCTCGCGCCCACCGTCGTGTTCCTGGGATCCGACGGCAGCGAACTGGCCGAGCGCCTGGTCGGCTATTCGTCGCCCGACTTCTACGGCGCCTACCTCGAACAACGCATCGAGCAGGCCCGCGGACGCGTTGTCGCACCCTGAGACTGCCGCATGCCGCGAACCTGGCGCGTTCGGCCGCGCCGGCCATTCACGACTCCAGCCAACCGGCCGGTGCGCTGCGCTCAATGGAAATGCACCGACTCCGGCTCGACGTCGCCCGGCATCTCCGCGTGCACGATCTCGCCCTTTCCGTTCGGATAGAGCGGCACGCCGCAGTCCTCGCAGAACTCCGGTTCGCTGACCTCGCGCCAGACCCGCACTTCGCCCACGCCGACCTCGCGCAGCACCTCGCGGATCTGCTCGACCGGCGACGGATCGTCCTGGTCGCTCTCTGCGCCCAGCAGCGGCCAGACGATTCCGTGTGCCACCTCGTCGCTGTCACGGATGCTCAGGCCGATGCGGTATTCGTCCGGACGGTCGTGCCCGAAGGCTGCAACCGTCGCCTTGATTTCCTCCGGTTCGATGTCCAGCGCGTGCGTCAGGAAGTGCACCGCGGCGCGGATCGAATAAGGTCGCACGCGCCGGTCGGATTCGCGCAGGTTGATGTGGTATGCATCGGGCAGCAGGCACTCGAAGCCGCAGCCGGCAAGCAGCGGCTCGATGTTCGGACGTGCCTGTGCGATCCACTGCTCCAGGCAGGCGACACGACTGGCGTGGTCCCCCGCGTCGGGCTCCTGCCAGCGAAACACGGGCTTGCCCGCGGGCGCAGCCACCACGCCGAGCAGGAAACGCGTATCGGCAAGCATGTCTGCCGTCTCGGGCAGCGATTTCAGATCGAGGCGCGGCGCCTGGTCGGCCACGGCTGCCTGGCCCAGCCGCCTCGCCAGGCGGCGCAACTCGCCGAAGTCACGTGGCAGCTGGTCGATGCTGTAGATGTAGGGCACCAGCCTGAAGCGCGTCGCGGAGGCCAGCGTGTGCGCTTGCCAGTGCGCCGACAGCGTGCGCGCGAGCTCGGGCGAAAGCGGCCCTGACGGAATCTGGAACCGCGTCCACGCCACCAGAGGCGCGGCGACCAACAGCGCGTCCCAACGCTCGCCGTCGACGTCGATCGACACGGTTTCGGCCGCCTCCTCGACCGCCTCGATCAACACGCCGTAGGCCTCGCCGTCGGTCTGGTTGAGCCGGTCCAGTGCGTCGTAGACCGCCTGGGCGTGGCCGCTGTCGAGCAGCCGGTCGATGCGCGTCGACAGTTGCGCCTCCCAGAAGCGGTCTTCCAGGCGGCTGCCCGAGTTGGCCAGGCCAAGTGCCGCCGATACGAGCTTTTCGGCATCGGGTGACAGGTGGCTCTTGCGCTCGCGCGTGCGGGCGTGACGGTGTTCTTTCATGCTTGCCTTCGGGGATCGAGCACGGAGTTTAGACTACTCGCCCGCGGCGACTTCGGAGGGCACTTCGAGCTGCGTCCAGAGCACGTCGCCCTTTGCTTCGAGTGCGATCGCCGCCAGCGTGGCGGCATGCTCGGCGAGCTCGTCGGGGGCGGCACGCACGATGCACAGGCCGGCGGGCGGCCAGTCGGCACCGGACAGTACCGCACCGGCCGCGACACCGTCGCCGATCGCGATCTCCAGGCTGTCCTGGCCGCGCGTCATCGACAGGTAGACGTCGGCCAGCAGTTCGGCATCGAGCAGCGCGCCGTGCAGCTTGCGATGCGCGTTGGAAACCGCGTAGCGCTCGCACAGCGCGTCGAGCGAATTGCGCTTTCCAGGATGCATCTCGCGCGCCATCGCCAGCGTGTCGACGATGCCCTGCACGCAGCTGCGAAACGCCGGGCGGCGCAGGCGTGTCAATTCGGCGTCGAGGAAGCCGACGTCGAACGGCGCGTTGTGGATCAGTACTTCAGCGCCCTCGAGGAAACCGAGGATGCGCTCGGCCACGTCGGCGAAGCGCGGCTCGGACTGCAGCCGCTCGCGGGTCAGGCCGTGCACGGCCAGCGCCCCCGCGTCGATGTCGCGCTCGGGATTCAGGTACAGGTGCAGCGTGCGGCCCGAAAGCCGGCGGTTGACGATCTCGACGCACCCGATCTCGACGATGCGATGCCCATCCTCGGCCGACAGGCCCGTGGTCTCGGTATCGAGCACGATCTGGCGCAAGCTCATCGGGCGCGCCTCGTCACGGATGCGCGCTGCGCGACAGCTGCGCTTCGGCCCGATGCGGCACGGCCTCGCCGGCAGGCGCGGCGGCCGCATCTTCGGCGATCAGGTGGCGCGGCCGCGAGACCAGCGTGTAGACGGCCGGCAGCACGAACAGCGTGAACAGCGTGCCGAAGGTCATGCCGCCGACGATCACCATGCCGATCTGGGCACGGCTCTCGGCGCCCGCGCCGGTCGCCAACGCCAGCGGCAGCGCCCCGAGCACCATTGCGCCGGTGGTCATCAGGATGGGCCGGAAGCGCAGCGTGGCGGCCTCGATCGCAGCCGGCACCAGCGCCTTTCCCTGGTCGCGCAACTGGTTGGCGAACTCGACGATCAGGATGCCGTGCTTGCTGATCAGGCCGACCAGCGTGATCAGTCCGATCTGGCTATAGACGTTCAGCGTGCCGCCGGTCCACTGCAGCAGCGCCAATGCGCCGGTCATCGACAGCGGCACGGTGAACATGATGATCAGCGGATCGACGAAGCTCTCGAACTGCGCCGCGAGCACCAGGTAGATGAAGCACAGAGCGAGTGCGAAGGTGACCAGCAGTGTCGCAGACGATTGCCTGAATTCGCGCGTCTCGCCGTTGTAGTCGATGGCGTAGCCGGGCTTCAGGTGCTTGCGCGCAAGGTCCTCGAACGCGTCGACGGCCTCGCCGAGCGAAGCGCCCGGACCCAGGTTGGCAGTGATCGTGACCGCGCGACGCTGGCCGAAATGGTTCAGCTCGCGCGCACTCACGCCCTCCTGCACGCGCACCAGTGCCGACAACGGCACCATCGTGTCGCCGCGCCCGCGCACGAAGATGTCGGGAATGTCCTGCGGCGAGTTGCGCTTGGCCGCTGCGAACTGCACGATGACGTCGTACTGCTCGCTGTCGCGCTTGAAGCGCGTGACCTGCCGTCCGCCCAGCGCGGTCTCGAGCGCGCGCCCGATCGCCTCGATCGATACGCCGGCGTCGGCGGCACGGTCGCGGTCGATCTTCAGCTCGAGCTCGGGCTTGTTCAGGCGCAGGTCGGTATCGACGCCCTGGAAGCGCGGGTCGGCCAGCAACTCGTCCATCAGCGGCCGCAGCGTGTCTTCGATCTCTTCGTACGAGTCGGAGCTCAGCACCACGAAGTTGACCGGGCGCACGCGCGGCGACTGGCCGAGCGACGCCGGAGCGACCGCGAACGCCTGCACGCCGGGGATGTCGCGCAGCTTCGGCCGCATGTCTTCGACGATCTCCGGCACCTTGCGTTCGCGCTGGCCCCAGTCGACCAGGCGGAAGAAGCCGATGCCCTGCGTGACGGTGGGGCTGCCGGTGACCACGAACACGCGATCGGCTTCCGGCAGCGACAGCGCGATGCGCTCGATCTCCTGCGCGTAGCGGTAGGTGTAGTCGATCGAGGCACCGTCCGGGGCGCTGAAGATCGTCACCACCGTGGCGCGATCCTCCACCGGAGCAAGCTCGCGCTTCATGCCGTTGAACAACAGCACGCTCGTGCCGCCCACCGCCAGCCCGACCAGCACCACCAGCCAGCGCGCGCGCAGGCCCAGGCGCAGCACGCGGGTATAGCCGCGCGTGAGCGCGCCCACGACGCGGTCGATCACGCGCACCAGGCGGCCAGGCTGCGGGTCGTGGCGCAGCAGGCGCGAGCACAGCATCGGCGCCAGCGTCAGCGCGATGAAGCCCGACACCAGCACCGCCCCTGCCAGCGTCAGCGCGAACTCGATGAACAGCCGGCCGGTACGACCGGTGGTGAAGGCGACCGGCGCGTACACGGCCGCCAGCGTGAGCGTCATCGCCACCACGGCGAAGCCGACCTCGCGCGCACCGCGAAAGGCGGCATCGAGCGGCTTCATGCCCTCCTCGATGTGCCGGTGGATGTTCTCCAGCACGACGATCGAGTCGTCGACCACCAGCCCGATCGCCAGCACCAGCGCGAGCAGCGTGAGCGTGTTGATCGAGAAGCCGGCCACCAGCATCAGCGCCGCTGCCCCGATCAGGCACACCGGGATGGTGACGAGCGGGATGACGCTGGCACGCACCGTTCCGAGGAACAGGAAGATCACCAGCGCCACCAGCACGATGGCCTCGGCGATGGTGATGTAGACCGAACGGATCGAGCGCTCGATGAACAGGGTGTTGTCGTTGGCGATGCTCACCGACACCCCGTCGGGCAACTCGGCCTGCAGCCGCGGCAACTCGTCCTTCAGCGCCTGCGCCAGCGTGAGCGGGTTGGCGGTCGCCTGCTTGATCAGGCCGAGCGAGATCGCCGGCCGGCCATTGAAGCGCACGATGCTGCGCTCGTCCTGGGGCGCGACTTCCACCCGGCCGACGTCACGGATGCGCACCGGATAGCCATTGACGTTGCGCACCACGACGTCGTCGAACTCCTGCGCGCGTTGCAGGTCGCTGCGCGAGACCACCGTGAACTCGCGCTGGCTGCTCTCGATGCGCCCGGACGGAAGCTCGACGTTCTGCGCGCGCACCGCGTCCTCGACGTCGGCCGGCGTCAGGCCCAGTCCTGCCAACCGGTCGGGATCGAGCCAGATCCGCATCGCGAACTTGCGCTCGCCGAAGATGCGCACGTCGGCGGCTCCGGGAAGCGTCTGCATGCGCGGCTTGACCAGCCGGTTGGCAATGTCGGAGACCTCGAGCGGCGAGCGCGAATCGCTCGAGAACGCCAGCCAGATGATCGGGCTGGCATCGGCCTCGACCTTCGCGATCACCGGCTCGTCGATGGTGTCGGGCAGGCGTGCGCGCACGCGGGCGACACGGTCGCGCACGTCGGCAGCCGCGCCGTCGGGATCGCGGTCGAGCCGGAAGCGCACCGAGATCTGGCTCTGCTCGGGGCGCGAAATGGACGTGAGCACGTCGACGCCCTCGATACCGGCGATCGAGTCTTCGAGCGGCTTGGTGACCTGCGACTCGATGATGTCGGCCGACGCGCCCAGGTAGCGCGTCGTGACGGTGACCATCGGCTCGTCGATCTTCGGGTACTCGCGCACCTGCAGGCGCGTGTACGACACCAGGCCCAGCAGCAGGATGACCAGCGACAGCACGGTCGCGAACACCGGCCGGCGGATGCAGGTCTCGGACAGGCGCATCGCCGCTTCCCCGGACTTCTCAGCCGCCCTGTGCGGGCGGCGGGACGACGATCCGCACCTCGGAGCCGTCGCGCGCGAGCTTCTGCTGTCCGGCCGTGACGACCAGGTCGCCGCCACGCACGCCTTCGAGAATCTGGACCTTGCCGTCGCGACGCACGCCCGTACGCACGCGTGCCCGCGTCGCCTTGCCGTCGTCGATCAGGTACACGAACTGCTCGTCACCGGCCGGGAACACCGCCTCCTCGGGAATCAGGATCGCGTCGTCGCGCTGTGCCAGCTCGAGCGTCACCTTGGCGAACATCCCCGAGCGCAGCAGCCCCTCGTCGTTGGGCATGCGCCCACGCACGACCAGCGATCGCCCGTCGGCATCGACCTTCACGTCGATCGCCTCGAGCGTGGCCTCGAACTTGCGCCCCGGGTAGGCGTCGAACGCCGCCTGCAGCCGTTGCCCGGGGCGCAGTTGGCCGAAGTAGCGTTCCGGCAGCCGCAGGTCGACCTTCATGCGCGAGACGTCTTCCAGCGTCACCAGCGCGTCGCCGTCGCTGACGAAGTCCCCGACGCTGACGTTGCGCAGCCCCAGCATGCCGGCAAACGGCGCCACGAGGCGGGACTTGGCCAGCCGTGCCTGCGCCAGCTTCAGGCGTGCCTCGAGCACTTTCAGGTTGGCCGCCGCCTCGTCCAGCGCACGATCGCTGACGAACCGCTGCCGCGCGAGGTCGGCGGTGCGCTGGTGGTTCGCCTGCGCAAGGCCCAGCTCGGCGCGGATCTGCTCGGCCTCGGCCGCGGCTACCGACGCGTCCAGGGACACCAGCAACGCCCCCTTGCGCACCTGGGTCCCGCCATCGAAGTGGATGCGCTCGATCCGGCCGGGGATCTCCGGCTTGATCACCACCGATTCGTTGGCGCGCAGGGTGCCGACCGCCGAGACCGTTTCGCTGATCGACACCTGTTCGGCGCGCGCAGCCTCGACACCGATGGCGCCGCGGGATTCCCCCGGCGTTCCCGCGGCCGGCCCCGGGGACGGCGGCGGACCGTCCTGCTGCACGTCAGGCGAACGCGCGGCCGCCCCCGCTTGCGCGATCTCGAGTGGCGCCGGGGCGCCCCGGTGCAGGCCCCACGCCCACCAACCGAGGCCGCTGACACCGGCCAGCACGACCAGGTAGATGAGTGCTCGTTTCATTGCTGCGGGGTTCGATGATTCAATCTAGCACAGCGGCGCCCGACAGGTTGGGGCTCAAGCACGGTCCGGCACGCCGCGGTTGGCCAGCGCGTCGGCGCGTTCGTTCTCCGGATGCCCCGAATGCCCCCGCACCCAGCGCCACTGGACGCTGTGCTGCACGACCAGCGCGTCCAGCGCCCGCCACAGGTCGACGTTCTTGACCGGCTTGCGATCGGCGGTCTTCCAGCCGCGTGCCTTCCACGCGCTCAGCCACTCGGTGATTCCCTTGTGCACGTACTGCGAATCGGTGTGCACGACCACCCGCGTACCGCGCTCGAGCGCGGAAAGCCCCTCGATCACCGCCTGCAGCTCCATCCGGTTGTTGGTGGTGACCGCCTCGCCACCGAACAACTCGCGCTCGTGGTCGCGCCAGCGCGGCAACGCCCCCCAGCCGCCTGGCCCCGGATTGCCCTTGC
>CAZBTE010000028.1:0-14164 GCA_964494665.1 uncultured Limnobacter sp. | reverse complement strand
TGCAGCAGCAGCGAATCGGCCAGGCACTCGGCGTTCACCGGGTACGGACGGTCGAGGAACATGGCCGCCTCGCCGAACGACTGCCCCGGACCGAGGATCTCGATCACCTTCTCGGTGCCCTGGGGCGACAGGAAGCTGAGCTTGACCTGGCCGTACATCACGGCATGGAACCCTACGCAGGGATCGCCGCGCTGGAACAACGCTCGCCCTTTGGGCACGCGCAACTCGGTGGTACCCGCCGCGATCCGGTCGAGCTCGTCGCTGCCCAACTCGTGGAACAGAGCGAGGTTGGACAGGAACGTCCGGGTCATCACTTTTGGAGCGCGCACTGAAACGAGGCCTTCTTTGGTGTCGGGAGGTCGGCTATTAGACATTGTGAGTCCGCTTTGGATCGCCGCGGGCGACAGAGTGCACGGGTTGCGGCAACGCTGCAAGCCGCTCGACGATCGGCACGGGGCTGGCGCCGGCCTTCAGACGCTCCAGCGCCCACGCAACGTGCTCCCGAACCAGGGGTGACGGATCCTCGGCGCGCGTCCGAAGCGCCGCGATGGCGCGCTCGCCGCCGGCCGAATTGCCCAGCGCCACTGCGAGGTTGCGCAGCCAGCGCTCGTGGCCGATGCGCCGAACCGGCGAACCCGCCAGCCGCGCCTCGAACTGCGCCTCGCTCCAGCCGAACAGCTCGACAAGGGTGGCCGCATCCAGGCGCTCGCGCGGCGCGAACTCGCTGCCCGCCGGCGGCTGCGCGAAACGGTTCCATGGGCAGGTGAGTTGGCAGTCGTCGCACCCGTAGATGCGGTTGCCGATGGCCGGCCGCAGCGCCTCGGGGATCGGGCCCTTCGATTCGATCGTCAGGTAGGAAATGCAGCGGCGCGCGTCGAGCCGGTACGGCGCGACGATCGCCCCGGTGGGGCAGGCGTCGATGCAGCGCGCGCAGCAACCGCAATGATCGGTCCCGGCTCCGGTCGGGGCCAGCGGCAGGTCGGTATACAGCGTGCCGATGAAGAACAGCGAACCGCGCCGGGCATCGATCAGCAGCGTGTGCTTGCCGCGCCAGCCCAGTCCCGCGCGGCGCGCCAGTTCGGCTTCCATGACCGGCGCCGAGTCGCAGTACACGCGGTGGCCGAAGGCACCGACCTGGGCGGCGATGCGCTCGGCCAGCCGCTGCAGCCGCGTGCGCACCACCTTGTGGTAGTCGCGGCCCAGCGCGTAGCGCGACACGTAGGCGCGCTCCGCGTTGCCGAGCGTCGCCCAGGCCGCATCGATCCAGTGCGGATCGGCGGGCGCGTAGTCGATCGACACCATGATCGCCGAGACCGTGCCCGGCAGCAGTTCGGCCGGCCGTGCGCGTTTCGCGCCATGCCGCGCCATATAATCCATGTCACCGTGGTACCCGGCCTGCAGCCAGGCCTGCAGCCCCGGCTCGGCGTCGGAGAGGTCGACGTCGGCGACACCCAGCGAAGCGAATCCGAGTTCGCGGGCCCATGCCCGCCACTGTTCGATACGAAGATCCACCCCCCGATTCTAGGGCCTGTTCACACAACGATCGTGTCCGACCCCGTGACGATCGCGCCCGGCCCGGCGGCCCCGCCACCCGAGCCGCTGGTGTGCGCGCTGGCGGATCTTCAGGCGACGCAGGTGCTCGCACAGCGCCTGGCTGCCCAACTCGAACCGGGCCTGCTGCTGTTCCTGTCGGGCGACCTGGGCGCCGGCAAGACCACGTTCGTGCGTGCGCTGCTGCGCGCACTCGGTTTCGAAGGCCGTGTCAAGAGCCCGAGCTTCACGTTGCTCGAATCTTACGAATTGTCGAGATTTCGCCTGTACCATTTTGATTTTTATCGACTCTCTTCGGACAGAGCCTGGCTCGATGCTGGTTTCGACGATTTCCTCGGCGGTCAGGGCGTGGCGGTCATCGAATGGCCCGAACGCGCGGCCGACAGCCTGCCCCGACCCGATCTGCGCCTGCGCCTCGATTTCGACCCGGCGCACGGCGAACACGCGCGCGTGGCGCGGCTCGAAGCCGCGTCGGCCAGGGGAGCGGCGTGCCTGAACGCGGTGAGAACGGCCGGCGACGCCTGCTGAGCGCCGGCTTTCGCGCACTGGGCCTGCGCGCGGGCCTCGCGGTGCCGTTGCTCGCAATCGATCTGCCACTGGCACACGCGGCCTCGATCGTGGCGGTACGGGTGTGGCCGGCGCGCGACTACACGCGCGTGACTCTCGAGCTCGACCGACCGCTGAAATCCACCCAGATGCAGCTGACCGACCCGCCGCGGCTGGTGGTCGATCTGGAGGGCCTGGAGATCGACCTTGCGCTGCGCGAGCTGGTCGCCCGGATCCGCCCCGAAGACCCGCACATCCGGCAGGTGCGCATCGGCCAGCACCAGCCGAAGGTGACACGCCTGGTGTTCGACCTGAAGGGCGCGGTCGACCCGCAGCTGTTCTCGCTCGCGCCGGTCGGCAACTACCGTCACCGTCTCGTGCTCGACCTGCACCCCGCAGTGCCGGTCGATCCATTGAAGACGCTGCTCGACGAGGCGCGCGCGCGTTCCTCGCGGCCCCCGGTCGAGGTCGAGGACCCCATCGCTGCGTTGCTGCGCGAAGGTTCGGCGGCCGACGGACCCGCGCCGGCCGCCGGCGCTGCGGTGGAAGCCACGGCGACGGCGCCCGCCCCGGCGACCCGTTCCCGGCGGCGTGCGCCGGCGCCCGCGCCGGTCACGCGCATGATCACGGTGGCGATCGACGCCGGCCACGGTGGGGAGGACCCGGGCGCCGTCGGGCGACGCGGGACGCTCGAAAAGGACGTGGTGCTGCGCATCGCACAGCTGCTGCGCGAGCGCATCGACGTCGAGCCGACCATGCGGCCCTACATGATCCGCGACGGCGACTTCTTCGTGCCACTGAGCACGCGGGTGGCCAAGGCGCGCCGCGTACAGGCAGACGTGTTCGTGTCGATTCACGCCGATGCATTCGTGCGGCCCGACGCGCGCGGCGCGTCCGTGTACGTGCTGTCGGATCGCGGGGCGACGAGCTCGGCGGCGGGCTGGCTGGCGCGCAAGGAGAACGCGTCGGACCGCATCGGCGGCGTGAGCTTCGGCAAGCGCAGGCGCGAGGTGAAGCAGGTGCTGTTCGACCTGTCGACGACGGCGCAGATACAGGATTCGACCCGGCTCGGCCAGATGGTGCTCACGGAGCTGGGTGGCGTCGGCACGCTTCACAAGCCGCGCATCGAGCAGGCGGGCTTCGCGGTGCTCAAGGCGCCCGACATCCCGTCGATCCTCGTCGAGACCGCGTTCATCAGCAATCCGCAGGAAGAACGGCGCCTGGCCGACGCGCGCTACCAGGCGCGCGTGGCCGATGCGATCTTCCGCGGCCTGCGCGCCTGGTTGCGCCGTCACCCGCCGCCGCCGAAGGCGCGCACGACCTGATCGCGCGATCCGCTACCAGTCGGCCCGCACGCCGTCTTCGGGCTGCTCGAGCCGGTAGCCCACACCGCGCAGCGTGCTGATGCGCGTGCCGGTGCCCGAGAGCTTGGTACGCAGGCGCGACACGTAGACCTCGATCGCATTGGGCGCAAGCTGCTCGCCGAAGCCGGTGATCGCGCGCAGCAGGCGCTCCTTGGTCACGGCGGTGCCGGCGTGCTGGACCAGGAACTCGAGGATCGACCATTCGCGCGGCGTGAGATCGACCGGCATCGAGCCGTGCCGCACCTCGCGCTTGCGCGTGTCGACCACCAGTTCGCCGCAGGTGATGACGTCGGCGCGCTGGACGCCTCCGTTGCCACGCAGCAGTCCCCTGCAGCGCGCCACCAGCTCGCGCGAATCGAACGGCGCTTCGAGGTGGTCGTCGGCCCCGCCATCGATCGCGCCGAGGCGCGACTCGACCGCGTCGGGTTCGGTGATGATCAGTACCGGCAGGCGCACGCGGCGCTGCCGCAGTCCACGCAGCCATTCGAGGCCGGCCTGTGCATCGCGCCGCAGATCGAGCACGACGCCGTCGAAGTGCGTGCCGCGCAGCACCGCGTCGGCTTCCTCGGGTTGGTCGACGATGTCGATCGCGTGACCCGCGTCGCGCAGCGGGGGAAGAATTGCGCCGGCGGCCGACTCATCGTCGCAGACGATCAGGATCTTCATGCGAGACATTCTAGGCTTACGTTCAGCTTCGGTGGCGCGTCCACCATGCTGCGGGCGCAGACTTGCTTTTACACGAGTCGCGCGCGGCGTGAAGCGACGCCGGCGATACACCTTTCAGGGGCTGCCCGGCGCGCCGCTGCGGCGCGCGCGCCGGCTGCGCAGCCAGTGCCGGGCCACTTCGAACACCGCCGGCAGTCCCGGGATCACGATCATCGCCAACGTCACCCACTGGAAGTTGGCCTTGACCCACCCGGTGTTGCCGAACAGGTAACCGATGCCGGACAGGCTGGACACCCACAGCACCGCGCCGATCACGTTGTAGAGCGCAAACTTCGGGTAGCTCATCTGCGCGACGCCCGCCACGAATGGCGCAAAGGTGCGCACGAACGGCAGGAAGCGCGCGACGATGATCGTGATGCCGCCGTGGCGCTCATAGAACGCGTGGGTGCGATCGAACGCTGCCTTGTTGAAGAAGCGCGATTGTTCCCAACCGAACACTTTCGGACCGAAGTAGCTGCCCACCGAATAGTTGACCGCGTCGCCGAGCACCGCGGCGAGGATCAGCAGCACCATCAGCAGCGGCAGGTTCATGCCGCCGACACCGGCGATCGCCCCTGCGACGAACAGCAGCGAATCGCCCGGCAGGAACGGCATCACCACCAGGCCGGTCTCGATGAAGATGATCGCGAACAGGACGCCGTAGACCCAGGGCCCGAATTGCTCGACCACCGCGGCGAGGTGCTTGTCGAGATGCAGGAAGATGTCGAGCAGCTGTGCAAAGTCCATGGCCGCGGATGTTACACGGCGCTGCCTATAATCCGCGCATGCCCGCTCCCGTCGCGCCGGCGCGCCCGATCGCGCTGCTCCCCGATCGCCTGGTCAGCCAGATCGCCGCCGGCGAGGTGGTCGAGCGGCCGGCTTCGGTGGTACGCGAACTGCTCGACAACGCGATCGATGCCGGCGCGGGCCGGATCACGCTGCGCATCGAGGACGGAGGCATGCGCCGCATCGTGGTGAGCGACGACGGCCACGGCATCGCGCCGGCCGAGCTGGCGCTGGCATTGACGCGCCACGCCACCAGCAAGATCGCCACGCTGGCCGAGCTCGAGCGTGTCGATACGCTCGGTTTTCGCGGCGAAGCGCTGGCATCGATCGCGTCGGTGGCGAGAGTGCGCATCACCAGCCGCACCGAGGGTGCGGCATCGGCCTCGTGCATCGACAGCGCCAGCGCCAGCGGCGAGATCACGCCAGCGGCCGGTCCGGTGGGCACCACCGTCGAGGTGCTCGACCTGTATTCGCACACGCCGGCACGACGCAAGTTCCTCAAGTCGGCGGCCACCGAGGCGGCGCACTGCGTCGAGGCGCTGAAGCGGGCAAGCCTCGCGCACGAATCGATCGGGTTCGAGCTGCAGGTCGACGATCGCCGCACCGAGCGCCTGCCGCCCGCATCGTGGCGCAGCCGCGCGCTCGAGGCGCTGGGCGAGGAGTACCTGCACGCGCACCGGGTCATCGACCGCCAGGCCGGTCCGTTGCGGCTGTGGGGCGTGCTCGGCCTGCCGACACTGAACCGTGCGCGCGCCGACCGGCAGTTCCTCTACGTGAACGGCCGCTTCGTACGCGACCGCCTGCTCGGCTACGCGGTGAAGCAGGCCTACGCGGACATGATGCACGGCGACCGGCACGCCGCGTGGGTGCTCTTCGTAGCCATCGATCCGGCGCTGGTCGACGTCAACGTGCACCCGGCCAAGACCGAGGTGCGGTTTCGCGATCCGGCCGCGCTGCGATCGTTCGTGTTCCATTCGGTGGCCGATGCGCTGCGCGCCACCGCCACCGCGACCGCGACCGCGGGCGCCGTCGCGCTCGACGCTGCCCCGCGCGTGCCCGTGCCCGTTTCCGCGCCGGATCGGCGCGCCGTTCCGACGCACGGCGCCATCGAGCGCAGCCTCGCGCTGTACGCGCCGGGCGAGATCGCAGCGTCGCTGGACGGCGCACTCGCCGCGCACGAGCCCGGCGGCGCGAATGGCGCGGCACTCGCGGCGCAGCGCGCGGCTGACGGGTCACCCGCCGAACCACCACTGGGTCATGCGCTCGGGCAACTGCACGGCACCTGGATCCTGGCTCAGAACCGCCACGGCCTGGTGGTGGTGGACATGCACGCGGCGCACGAGCGCGTGGTCTACGAGCGCATGAAGGCAGCGCTGGCGAGCGCCGCGGTGCCGATGCAGCCGTTGCTGGTGCCGGCCACGTTTCGCGCCGATCCGCTCGAAGTGCGCGTGGTCGAAGACGAGGCGGAAACGCTGCACGCACTCGGCCTGGAGCTGTCGGTATCGGGGCCGGCCGCGATCGCGGTGCGAGCGGTGCCCGCCCCGCTCGCGCACGGCGACGTGGTCGCGCTGGTTCGCTCGGTGCTGGCCGAGTTGGCCGAACACGGGGCATCGCGCGCGCTTGCGCAGCGACGCGACGCGCTGCTTGCGACGATGGCCTGCCACGCTGCGGTGCGCGCCAATCGCAGGCTTTCGATCGACGAAATGAACGCGTTGCTGCGCGACATGGAAGCCACGCCTGGCGCCGACCAGTGCAACCACGGCCGCCCGACGTGGGTGCAGCTCTCGGCCACCGAACTCGACCGCTGGTTCCTGCGCGGGCGCTGAACGCCAGACCGATGACCCGCCCCGCACAGCCGGTCGCGATGCTGCTCGGGCCGACCGCGTCGGGCAAGAGCGCCGTCGCCATGGCGCTGGCCGAACGGCTGCCGATCGAGATCGTCTCGGTCGACTCCGCGCAGGTCTACCTCGGCATGGACATCGGTACCGCCAAGCCCGGCCCCGCCGAGCGCGCCGCCGTGCCGCATCACCTGATCGACATCGTCGACCCGCGGGACAGCTATTCGGCCGCCCGCTTCGTCGCCGATGCCACGGCGGCGATCGCGCGCGTTCGCGCGCGCGGCCGGCTGCCGCTGCTGGTGGGCGGAACGATGCTCTATGCGCGCGCGCTGGTCGAAGGCCTGCATCCGCTGCCGGGGGCCGATGCCACGCTGCGGCGCCAGCTCGAGGCGCAAGCGCGCGAGTTCGGCTGGCCGGCTTTGCACGCGCGCCTGGCGCAGGTCGATCCGGCGACCGCGGCGCGGCTCGAGCCCGGCGACGCGCAGCGCATCCAGCGCGCGCTGGAAGTGTTCGAACTGAGTGGCCGCCCGCTGTCCGAATGGTTGTCGCGACCGCCCGGGGACCCGGACCGCGAGGCATCCGGGGAGTCGGGACGCGAGCCGCCCGGCGCAGCCGCACGCTTCCTGCACATCGCGCTCGAGCCCTCCGATCGCTCGGCGCTGCACGCACGCATCGCGGCGCGCTTCCGGGCAATGATCGGGGCCGGCCTGGTCGACGAAGTGCAGGCGCTGCGCGCGCGCGGCGACCTGGACGCCGCGATGCCGTCGATGCGTTGTGTCGGCTACCGACAGGTGTGGGCCTGGCTGGACGCCGGCGCAGGCCGCCCCGAGCCGATGATCGATGCGGGCATCGCCGCCACGCGCCAACTGGCCAAGCGCCAGTTGACCTGGCTGCGCTCGATGCGTGAACGAACCGTCGTCGACTGCCTGGCACGCGATCCGGTCGCGCCCGTGCTCGAGGCGCTGCGCCGCGCCTGGGACGCCTGAAGCCGCGCGGCCTAGTCGAACGAGTAGAAGTACAGCACGTCGACCCCGCTCTCGGTGCCCGCTTGCGCGCGGACTGCAAGCCGGTTGGTGATGTCGTACTGGATGCGCAGCAGGTTCCACACGCCGCGCAGGCCCTGTTCGTAGGTGACGAACACGCGCGAGCTCAGGCGCTTGCCGATCGCCACCACGTTCTCCGCGGCGGTGCCGATCGGCGCGCCGCCGCTGGATGCCTGGCCAGGAAAGGTGGCGCCGAAGTTCGGGTCGAACACGCCGCCGGTGCTGGCGCCGCGCACGGTCAGCATGTCGAGGCCGAGCGTGCGCGTGAGCTCGCCCGACAGGCCGCCGTCGTTGCTGCCGAACAAGGTGGCCGCGGCGGCCTGCAGCGCAGCGGTCTGGCCGCCCGTGCTCACGTCGTCCAGGCCCACGCCGAGCACCAGCCAGGACAGCTTCTGCGCGTCCGGTACGTCGGGCGTGGACACCAGCCGCAAGCGTGGCGACAGCACGGTGCCGCTGAGCGCCACGCCGGCTTCCACCGCCTGGTTGCGCCGCATCGCCACGATGTCGAGCACCGGATTGTCGAGCGGTCCGTTGAAGACCACCTGCCCGCGCGTGATCTCCAGCGTCTGCCCGTACGCACTGTAGGTGCCCTCGCGCACGCGCACGGTGCCGAACGCGCGCGGCGCGGCGGGCAGCGTGCCGCGCAGGTTCAGCACCACCTCCAGCACCACGTCGACACCGCTGCCGCGCACGCGGAGCTTCCGGCCGAGATCGAGGTCCAGGTCGGCGCCGATGCGAAAACCGCCCGTGTCGCCGGCGCCTGCCGCCGACGCTGCAGCGCGGGTGTCCTCGACACCGGCGATCACCACGTCGTCGGGCAGCCGGGGCGCTTCGCCGCCGCGCAGCTCGATCAGTCCCTCGTCGGCACGGATGACGCCCTGCCACTCGAAGTGCGTGCCGCTGCTCGCCACGCCCGTATCCCCCGACACGACCACGCGCTGTCCCGGCCCGATCGGCACCGGCAGGCGCTCGGCATGCAGCGTGAATCCGCCGTACATGCCGTCGAGCAGCAACTGCCCCGCCATCGTGATCGAACCGCCACCGGATTCGAGCCGCAGCTGCTCGAGGTCGAGCCGGTCGCCGTCGAAGCGCGCTCTCAGCGTGCCGTTGGTCAGCCGCCAACCCAGCGCGCGCTGCACCAGCGCGAGATTGCGGCCGGTGAGCGCACCTTGCAGCCGCGGCTGCTCCACCGTGCCGCCCACGTTGCCCGCGAAGCGCAACCGGCCAGCCGCGTGCCACTCGGGGCCGATCAGTCGATTGGCGAACGCAAGCGTCGGTATGCGCACGTCGATGGCTCCGTCGATCCGCCCCTCGTCGAAGGCGAGCACCGCCTTGCCGCGGCCCTCGATCGCCTCGCCCGCCTCCAGCCGCAGCTCCAGCCGACCGCTCGGCGAGCGCGGCGAACTGGCGACGAGATCCCACTGGCCATGCAACCGCACGTCCTTCAGCTCGCCCTCGACCCCGGCCAGCGCCTGAGGTCCGGCGAAGCGTTCGGTCCAGCGCGCCACCGGCAGGCCGCTCGCTTCGCCGCGCGTCTCCAGGCGCCCTTCTCGCCAGCTGGCGTTGGCGATGCGCACCACGCCGTCATCCATCTGCACGGTCGCCTCACCGAGCGCAGCGCCGTGCGCATCGACCGCCAGCGCGGCGGACGACTCGAGACGCACCGGCACCGGCGCCTCGAGGGCCAACTCGTCGAGGCGGCCTTCCCAGCGCCATGCAGGCGCCTGCGACAACGCGCCATGCGCCGCGGCGCGTCCCGCGAGGTCGCGACCCGAGACTTCGATGCTCAGCGCGTGCGCGGCGACTTCGCCGTCGGCGTGCACGCGCACGCGCTCAAGGCGCCGATCGGACGACTCGAGCGCCGTGGCATCCAGGCGCAGCAGCACGCGGCCGGCATGCAGGTCGGGCAGCTCGATGCGTCCGGTCAGTGCGCCCACGCGCAGCGCGTCGGTCCAGCGCAGGCGCTTGCCGTCGATGTCGGCGACGATGCCCAACGGCACGGTGGACGCCTCGCCACGTGGGCGCTCCACCAGCCCGCTCCAGCCGCCGGTCAGTTCGCCGTTCACCGACAGCGAACCGTCGAGCCGCCCGTCGAAGCGCGCCAGCGATCCGGCCTGCAGCGAAAATCGCAGGCGATCGCCGGCGTGCCCGAAGCTGCCCTGCGCACTGGCCCGCAGGTCACCGTGCGCCAACGCGAGCACGGCGTCGGCGATGCGTTGCGGCGAGACGCGTGCGCGCACGTCCGCGCGCAACGACTGTCGGTCGAGCTGGCCACGGTCGACGACGATCCGGGCATCCAGCAGCGGGTCGGGCCAGGCCTCGCCCCGTGCCGACCAGTGCCCGCCGACACTCCCGGGAAACCTCGACAGCCACGCCTGTGCCGCGTCCGGCACCGCGCTGGTGCGCGTGCCGGCGAGCGCCGCCTGCACCGCCGCAACCCGTGCCGGGTCGAGTTCACCGAACTCGCCGGACAGGTCGATACGCCAGGGCGCCGCCAGGCTGGTGGTGCCGCGCGCCGACAACGTGCCGGCGCTGGTGCGCAGCTGCGCCCGTTCGACGCGCAGGCGCTCGCCCTCGACCTGTGCCCGCGCACTGGCCGTGATGCCCTGCCGCCGCGCATCGCTCACCTCGAGCGCGAGCGCGGAATCGTCGAGGCTCGCCTGCCCTCGCAGCCGCGTCGGTTCGAGCGCGCTCCACAGTTGCGACAGATCGACGTCGTGCAACGCGAGGCGCAGCGTCGAAGCCGGCAGCGCGTGCCCCGGCAGCACAAGGCGGTTCGCGAAATCGATCGCGACGTCCCCGGTGAGCGCTCCGCCGCCAGCCGGCGTGATCCGGAGATCGGCGAGCGCCAGGCGCGAGCCGGACCAACCGAACGCGGTCTCGGCCGCGCTCACGGGAATCGCCTGCTGGTCAGCGGGACCGGGCAAGGCATTGCGCAGCGCCACTCGGCCGGCGACGCCGTCCTCCTCCAGGCGCATCGTCGCCGAGCCGGTGACGCGCGCCCGCGGCGCCTGCGCCATGCCGAGCTGGGCCGGTTCGACTTCGTGGAACGACAGCTCGACCGGCGCCAGGCGCTCGGGCATGGTGGGCGCGAACGGACGCACGCGCGTTTCCAGGCCGATCCAGACCGGGCGCGGCAACTGCGATGGGTCCGGTGCGGCCGCCCCCGCCGGCGCCAGCGCCTGCGCGACGACCTCGAAATCCTCGAGGCTGCCGTCGGCCAGCACCCCGATCTGCGGCAACGCACCCCAACCCTCGATCCGCGGCACCAGGCGACCCACCACTTCGAGCGCAAACGGCGCGCGGTCGCCCACCACCGCGTCCAGCGACACCTCACCCCAGCGGGGCGAGCGCATCGACAGGTGTTCGACGCGGTAGGCCCCGGCCCGGTAGCGGCCGGACAGCGCCAACCGTTCCAGCTCGAACGTCTCGGCATCGGCCGCGGCGATCCGCAGGTGCCCCAGCCCGAGTGCGTCCAGCCTCAGGTCGATCGGCAGACGCAGCGACGCCGGCAGCCCGGCAGGTCCTTCGTCCTGTTGCCCGAGCAGTCGCACGGATGCCTCTGCGATCTCGACGCGTGCCAGGCGCAGCTGGCCTTGCAGCAGGTGCAGTGGACGCGCGGCGATCCGCACGCCGCGCAGTTCGACGTCGCGCGCGCCGTCGCGCCAGCGCACCCATTCGATGCCGAACCCGCCGGCGAGCGTGCCGCGCACCCGGCCGACCTCGAGTGACCCGTCGCTGGCGGCAACGGCCTGCGCCAGCGCCCAGCGCACGAACCACGTGGTCTGTCCGGCCCACCACAGCGCGACCGCGCCCGCCAGCAGCAGCGCGGCCAGCAGCGAGCCCGCCAGGCGAGCCAGCAGGCGCTGCGAAGACGAATCGCCGCTATCCATGTTCAGAACGCGTATCCGACCGCCAGATGCAGGCGCCACTTGTCGGCACGGTCGCCGTAGGCGAGGTCGATGCTGACCGGTCCGACCGGCGAGCGCCAGCGCACGCCGACCCCGTAGCCCCACACTGCCCGGTAGTCGACCCAGCGGTCGCTCGCATTGCCGACGTCGGCGAACGCGGCGCCGTACCAGGCGCGACTGATCGGGTGCTGGTACTCGAGGCTGGCCAGAGCGAGAATGCGCCCGCCCACGATCGCGCCCGCCTCGGGCACGCCGAGCGACAGGTAATCGTAGCCCCGGATCGATTGCGTGCCGCCGGTGCGGAACAGGTTCTCGGACGGAATGTCGTCGCGCGAGCTGGCCAGCACGTAACCCAGTTCGGCCATGCCGATCACCAGCCCATCGCCGAGCGCGGACTCGCGTGGCATCGGCCAGAACCGCATTGCACGCGTGTACATGCGCGCGAAGCTGCGATCGCTGCCGATCGCCCGCAACGCGCCCGACAGTTGGGCACTGATCGAGTAGCCCGAGCGTGGATCGACCTGCGAATCGAGGCGGCGCCGGTTCCACGCATAGCCGAGCGTGAACGCGCGGCGTATCTCGGGCTCGCCCAGCGGCAGCTCGCGCTGCTCGAACTGGTACTGCAGCGACACGAAGATCTCCGTATCCTCGGCGTGCTTGCCTTGGCCGGCGAACACGGTGTGCCGGTCGGTGAGTTCGCCCTGCACGTCCACACGCTCGGTACGCACGCCGGCCTGGTAGTAGTGCCCGCTCTCCTTCTGCGGCGTTCGCACGCTGGCGAATGCGCGCCGCCGCACCGACTGCCACAGCACGCCTGACTCGAGCTGCCAGCCGCGTCCGAGCAGGTTGCGGTGCTCGTAGCCGAGCAGCCAGCGCACGCCTTCGTCGGTGCCGTATCCGAGCCCGAACATCGCGCGCTGCGTCTGGCGCTCGCCGACTTCCACCAGCACCGGCACGGTGGTCCGCTGCGGGTCGGCCTCGACCGCCGCCAGGTCGGGCAATACGTCGACGCTGTTGAAGTAACCCGACGCGCGCAGGCGCGCCTGGAACGCGAGCAGCGCGTCGAAGTCGTACGGTTCGCCGTCGTCGGCCCGATCTCCGCTCGCCTCGGTCCATTGCCTGAGCGCGTCCACGATCGAGCGGTCGTAGCGCTCGAGCCCCTTCACCGTCATCGGCCCGAACGCAAGTCGCGGACCGGCGTCCACGTGCAGCGACAGCGATGCCGCGGTCAGCACGGGATCGACCTCGGCGCGGCTCTCGACGATGCGCGCGCGCACGAAGCCGCGCTGCTGCAGGTAGTCCAGCAGCAGGCGCTTGCCCTGCTCCCAGGCGGTGCTCTGGAAGAACGCGCCCTCGGGCAGCGGCCAGCGGTCGACGATCGCTTCGCGCAGCTTGTGGACTGCCGGCGGCCCGTCGAGCTTCAGGTCCATGCGGTTCACCGTGGTGCGCGCGCCCGCATCGACGACGATGCGCACCCGTTGCGGTGCGGCCGGTTCGGTCTCGAGCAGGGTCACATCGATGCCGGCGGAGAAGTAGCCGGCCGCACGAACGATCGCCGCCGCTTCCTCCTTCGCACGTGCCACGAGCAGGGGCAGCTGGTCGCGCTCGAATCCGGGTTCGTCGAGCCAGCGGCCGACCAGCGTGCGCTCGCGAAGCGGCTGCACCAGTTCCTCGGGCGCCTCGATGTCAAGCTCGTAGTTGGCGGCCCACGCCGGAGCGGCCAGCGCCAGTCCGATCGCGACTGCCGCCAGCCAGCGCTTCGCTCCCGGCGCCGCGGACCGGCGCACGATGTCAGACGACGATGGTGGCGGCCGCGCCATCCGGCCGCTCGACGACTTCGCCGATGCGATACACGGTCTCGCCGGCGGCGCGCAGCATCGAGGCGGCGCGCTCGGCATCTTCCGCCGCGACCACGATGGCCATGCCGATGCCGCAGTTGAAGACCCGATGCATCTCGGCATCGGCGATGCCTCCGTGCGCCTGCAGCCAGTCGAACAGCGGCGGCATCGTCCACGCATCGCGATGCAGCACCGCCTGCACGGCGTCGGGCAGCACGCGCGGCACGTTCTCCAGCAGGCCGCCCCCGGTGATGTGCGCGATGCCCTTCACCGGCAACGCGCCGATCAGCTCGAGCACCGGGCGCACGTAGATGCGGGTGGGCGCGAGCACCGCGTCGGCGAAGCGGCGTCCGTGGAAGTCGTCGTGCACCTGCGGCGCGTCGATCGCGCCCCACGCGCGCTCGATCACCCGGCGCACCAGCGAGTAGCCGTTCGAGTGCGCGCCGCTCGACGCGAGCCCCAGCACGGCGTCGCCGGGAACGATGCGCGAACCGTCGATGATCGCCGACTTCTCCACCGCGCCGACCGCGAAGCCGGCGAGATCGTATTCGCCGGGCGGATACATGTCGGGCATCTCGGCCG
>CAZBTE010000027.1:0-14168 GCA_964494665.1 uncultured Limnobacter sp. | reverse complement strand
AATTGCAGTGCATCGACTCGTCGCGCAGGATGTACTGGTACTGCTCGGCCGCGCCCGTCATCTTGTTCTGGCGCCCGAGCGCCAGGATCTGCACGAAGCCGACGTAGAAGAACAGCCCTTCCATCAGGCACGCGAACACGATCAGCGATCGCAGCAACTCGCGGTCGCTCTCTGGCGTGCCGGTCACGAACCGCGGATCGGTCAGCGTGTCGATGAACGGGATCAGGAACTCGTCTTTTGCGCGGATCGACGCGACCTCGTGGTACGCGTTGAAGATCTCGCCCTCGTCCAGCCCGAGCGACTCGACGATGTACTGGTACGCGTGCGTGTGGATCGCCTCTTCGAACGCCTGGCGCAACAGGAACTGCCTGCACTCGGGCGCGCTGATGTGGCGATAGGTGCCCAGCACGATGTTGTTCGCCGCGAGCGAATCGGCGGTCACGAAGAAACCGAGGTTGCGCTTGACGAGCCGGCGCTCATCGTCGGTGAGCCCGTTCGGGTCTTTCCACAACGCGATGTCGCGGCTCATCGAGATTTCCTGCGGCATCCAGTGGTTCGCGCAGGTGGCCAGGTACTTCTCCCACGCCCACTTGTACTTGAACGGCACCAGCTGGTTGACGTCGGCGCCGCCGTTGATGATTCGCTTGTCTTCGACGCGCACGCGGCGCGTGCTCTGCGCCACCTGTGAACCGATGTGGCGACGTGCCTCGGCCGATGCGGCGGGCACAACCGGCGCCAGCGCGACGCAGGCCAGCTCAGGTGCGGTCGCAGCATCGACTTCCGATGCTGGCGTTCTTGTCGGTGCCGGGTGAACCGGCCGGCTCGGTAACGTCTCGTCCCAGGACAGCATTTGATGTCTCGCTTCAATACCAACAGGTAACTACCTGTATTGCCGCGAGATCCCGCTGTTATTCACAAGCGCGATCTTACGGCCCATGTTGAATGCATGCAACGATCTTGCGATATTCGGCTTGACTTGGCCGACGTTTTGTCGGTGTTCGCGCAACAAACGAGTCGCGAGATCACTGCGTCGTCTGCATGTCAAGTTGCATCGCGGCGCGCGCGATCGATCACTGGCACGCCTCGCACTCCGGATCGTCGAGCGCGCAAGACATCGGCGCACTCGCGTCGAGCGCATCGCCACGTTGCCCATGGCCATGCTGTGCGCGCTCGTGCGCTTGCACGTGCGCTTGCACGTGCGCGCCGTCGTGCGCGCTGCCGTGCGCGCTGCCGTGCGCGCTGCCGGCGCCATCGGCAGACACCGCGTTGAGTTGCCCGAACCGCTCGCTGGTCGACTTCTCGGCGCTGGTCGCGCCGAGCGTGCGCAGGTAGTAGGTGGTCTTCAGGCCGCGTAGCCACGCGAGCGTGTAGGTCTCATGCAGCTTCCGGCCCGACGCGCCCGCCATGTAGAGGTTCAGCGACTGCGCCTGGTCGATCCACTTCTGTCGGCGCGATGCGGCTTCGACCAGCCAGGCCGGGTCCACCTCGAACGCGGTGGCGTACACCGCGCGCAGGTCGGGCGGCACGCGGTCGATCCTGGCCAGCGAGCCGTCGAAGAACTTCAGGTCGGCGATCATCACCTCGTCCCACAGCCCGAGCGCCTTCAGCTCGCGCACCAGGTATTCGTTGACGACCGTGAACTCGCCCGACAGGTTCGACTTGACGTACAGGTTGCGGTAGGTCGGCTCGATGCAGGCCGACACGCCGATGATGTTGGAGATCGTCGCCGTGGGGGCGATCGCCACGCAGTTGGAGTTGCGCATGCCGTGCTGGCGGATGCGTGCGCGCAGCGCCTCCCAGTCGAGCGTCTCCGAGGCGTCGACCTCCACGTGTCCGCCGCGCGCTTCCGCGAGCAGCCCCAGCGTGTCGTGCGGCAGGATGCCGCGATCCCACAGCGAACCACGGAAGCTCGAATAGCGGCCGCGCTCCTCGGCCAGTTCGGTGGACGCCCAGTAGGCCTGAAAGCAGACCGCCTCCATCGAACGGTCGGCGAACTCGACCGCCTCGGCGCTGGCGAACGGCGTGCGCATCCGGTGCAGGCAGTCCTGGAAGCCCATGATCCCGAGCCCCACCGGCCGGTGCTTCAGGTTGGCGTTGCGCGCCTTGCCGACCGCGTAGTAGTTGATGTCGATCACGTTGTCGAGCATTCGCATCGCGGTGCGCACCGTGCGGCGCAGCTTGTCGTGGTCGAGCACCCAGCGCCCGTCCTCCTCGCGCAGGTGCGCCACCAGGTTCACCGACCCCAGGTTGCACACCGCGATCTCGGTATCGCTGGTGTTCAGCGTGATCTCGGTGCACAGGTTCGAACTGTGGACGACGCCGGCGTGCTGCTGCGGCGAGCGCAGGTTGCAGGCGTCCTTGAACGTGATCCACGGGTGGCCGGTCTCGAACAGCATCGACAGCATGCGCCGCCACAGCTGCATCGCCGGCACTTTCTTGAACAGCTTCAGCTCGCCGCTGGCCGCGCGCGCCTCGTGGCGCAGGTAGGCGTCCTCGAAGGCCTTGCCGTACAGGTCGTGCAGGTCGGGGCAGTCGGACGGCGAGAACAGCGTCCACTCTCCGTTCGCCATCACCCGCTTCATGAACAGGTCGGGGATCCAGTTGGCGGTGTTCATGTCGTGGGTGCGCCGCCGGTCGTCGCCGGTGTTCTTGCGCAGCTCCAGGAACTCCTCGATGTCGAGGTGCCAGGTCTCGAGGTAGGCGCACACGGCGCCCTTGCGTTTTCCACCCTGGTTGACCGCGACCGCCGTGTCGTTGACCACCTTCAGGAACGGCACCACGCCCTGGCTCTTTCCGTTGGTGCCGCGAATGTGGGCGCCGAGCGAGCGTACCGGCGTCCAGTCGTTGCCCAGCCCTCCGGCGTACTTGGCGAGCAACGCGTTCTCCTTGATCGCCTGGTAGATGCCGTCGAGGTCGTCGGAGACGGTGGTCAGGTAGCACGACGACAGCTGCGAGCGCTGCGTGCCCGAGTTGAACAGCGTGGGCGTGGAGCTCATGAAATCGAACGTCGACAGCAGCTCGTAGAACTCGATCGCGCGCGCCTCGCGGTCGATCTCGTTCAGCGCCAGCCCCATCGCCACGCGCATGAAGAACGCCTGCGGCAGCTCGATGCGGGTGTCGTCGACGTGCAGGAAGTAACGGTCGTACAGCGTCTGCAGGCCGAGGTAGCCGAACTGCAGGTCGCGCTCGGCGACCAGCGCGGCACCCAGCCGCTGCAGGTCGAACTGCAGCAGCGCCGGGTCGAGCAAACCCGCATCGACGGCGCGGCGCACGAACGGCGTGAAGTAGTTGGGGTAGCGCGCTGCCATGTCGACCTGCGCCACCTCCTCGCCGAGCACCTCGCGGCGCACCGTGTGCAGCAGCAGGCGCGCCGTGACCTGGCTGTAGGCCGGCTCCTTCTCGATCAATGCGCGCGCTGCCAGGATCGCCGACTTGTGCACTTCGTCGACCGGCACGCCGTCGTACAGGTTCTTCACCGTCTCGCGCAGCACCGCCTCGGCATCCACCACGTCGCCCAGGCCCGCACAGGCGGCACCGATCAGCGCGCGCAGCGCCGCCAGGTCGAGCGGTGTGCGAACGCCGCCGTCGACCACGTGCAGCGCCGGCCTCCGTGCCTCGTCGCGCTCGCGCTGCCTGGTCGCGCGCTCCTGTGCGCGCCGCTCGCGGTAGAGCACGTAGGCCCTCGCCACCTCGTGCTCCCCCGAGCGCATCAGTGCCAGCTCGACGTGGTCCTGGATGTCCTCGATGTGAAACGTGGCGCCGCCCGGCCGGCCGCGCAACAGCGCGACCACGACCGACCGGGTGAGCCGCTCGACCAGCTCGCGCACCCGCGCCGAAGCCGCGCCCTGTCCGCCATTGACCGCCAGGAACGCCTTGGTCATCGCGATCGAGATCTTGACCGGCTCGAAGCCGACCACCGCGCCGTTGCGGCGGATCACCTTGTAGTCGGCGTAGGCCGCCGCGGACGCGGACGTTGCCTCATCGGGCACGGCGCCCGGCGGCAAAGCGTTGCTCGAGGTCGATTGCGCGCTGTCGGCGACCCATGTCATGCGTGCTTCCTCCGGAGAATCGATGGATGAAGACCCGCGTGCGCGGGCCGGGGACTCGGAATGCCCCGCGACCGGGGACGGCGATCAGGCGACCTATACCACTAGGTATAGTGTTCTTGTCTCGATTTCGCCCGATTGTAGTGTTCGCAACTGCGCCAGGCAAGCGCGAATCGCACCGGCCCCGCGGCGAAACTCGCTTCGCGGGCTGCGCCCGATGCGCGCGGACAGCTCGCCGCGGCTCAGAACGGCCGCTCGAGCCCCGCGGCTTCCGGCGCCGCGAGCACGCGCGCCCAGTCGAACCACGGCCCTGGATCGCTCTTGCGCCCCGGCGCGATGTCGCTGTGCCCCGCGACCCAGCGCAACGGATAGCGTGCGCGCAATGCAGCCAACAGGCGGATCAGCCGACGGTACTGCGCTTCGGTAAAGCGATGCTCGCCGTCGCCCTCGAGCTCCACGCCGATCGAGAAATCGTTGCATCCCTCGCGCCCGAGGAAGCGCGATGCGCCGGCGTGCCACGCCCGCGCATCGGCATCGACGAACTGAAGCAGCTCGCCACGGCGCCGCACCAGGAAGTGCGCCGACACGCGCAGTCCACGCAGCGGCTCGAAGTCGGGATGGGCGCTCGCATCGAGGCGGTTGGTGAACAATCGCTCGATCGCGTCGCCGCTGAAGCGCCCGGGCGGCAGGCTGATGTGATGCACCACCAGGAGCTCGATGGCGGCTCCCGCGGGGCGGGCGTCGTGGTTCGGCGACGGCACGCTGCGCGCACCGGCCAGCCAGCCCGTGGCCGGCGATACGGCGGCGTCGGGTCGTCCCGGAAGGCCGCCACGGCGGCCGGCGATCCGGCCACCGCTGCGCCTTGCGCCCTGTACGCGCGTTTTCGTCGGGCTCACGCGGGAGCGATCGTAGTGAACAGGCCCTAGTTGATGCCGAGCCGCTGCATCCGGTAGCGCAGCGCACGGAAGGTGATGCCGAGCAGGCGCGCCGCCGCGGTGCGGTTGTAGCGCGTCTTGTCGAGCGCCCGCTGGATCGTGTCGCGCTCGATCTGGTCGAGGTAGTCGGGCAGCGATTCGGGAATGCCGTCTTCGGACACGCGCACCGGCCGGCGTTCGGCCGGTGCGTGCGCCGGCGGTTCGCCTTCGGCGGCGGCCTCGGCGCGCTCGTTCTCGTCGACGTCCGGGACCATCGGCCTGAGGCCGAGGTCCTCGACGTTGATCACTTCGCCGTTGGAGAACGCGAGCGCGCGCTCGAGCAGGTTCTCCAGCTCGCGCACGTTGCCCGGAAAACGGTAGCTCTGCAGATAGCGCACCGTGATCGACGCCAGGCGCGGCACCTGCGTCATGCCGGCGCGCCCGGCGAGGCGCGCGAGGATCGCGTCGGCCAGCACCGGAATGTCCTCGAGCCGGTCACGCAGCGCCGGCAGCTTGAGCTCGATGACGTTGAGCCGGTAGAAGAGATCCTGGCGAAACCGGCCGGCCGCCACGCACTGGGCAAGATCCTGGTGCGTGGCGCTGATGATGCGCACGTCGACCGCCTCCTCGACCGTCGCGCCGACCTTGCGCACGCGCTTCTCCTGGATCGCACGCAGCAGCTTGACCTGCATGCCCAACGGAAGGTCGGCAACTTCGTCGAGGAACAGCGTACCGCCGCTGGCGGCCTGGAAGAAGCCGTCGCGATCGTTGTCGGCACCGGTGAACGCGCCCTTGCGGTAGCCGAAGAACTCGGCTTCCATCAGCGTTTCGGGAATGGCGCCGCAATTCACCGCCACGAACGGCTGCGCTGCGCGCGGCCCCGACAGGTGGATCAGGCGCGCGGCGAGCTCCTTGCCGGAGCCCGATTCGCCGTTGATCGACACCGGCGCCATGCTGCGCGCGAGCCGCTGGATCTGCGTGCGAACCTCCTGCATCGCAACCGAATCGCCGAGCAGTTGCCAGGCGGAGGCGCCCTTGTCCGCGGGCGCGCTGTCGCGCACGGCCGGCTGCTGGGCAGGCAGCTCGATGGCCGAGCGCACCAGGCTGCGCAGCGCGTCGAGCGCCACCGGCTTGGCGAGGTAGTCGAAGGCGCCGGCCTTCAGCGCGGCGACCGCGTTCTCGGCGCTGCCATACGCAGTGATGACGGCCACCGGCGTGTGCGGATAGCGGCGGTTGATCGTGCCCACCAGCGCCAGGCCGTCGCCGTCGGGAAGGCGCATGTCGGTCAGGCACAGCGCGTACGACTGGCGCTCGAACAGGTCATGGGCCTCGGCGAGGCTGCCGGCGCAGTCCACGTCCAGTCCCATGCCGACCAGGGTCAGTTCGAGCAGCTCGCGCAGGTCGGCTTCGTCGTCGACCACCAGCACGCGCGGCGGTCGCCCCGGAGCGCGGGAGGCCGGACCGGGCTGGCCCTCGGCGGCTTCTCTCATCGGGTGCCCGGATCAGCCCGGCTGCGGTTCGATCACGAAGGCGCTGCGAAAGCGCCCCGACGACGCGCCAGCCTGATAGCGGATGCTCGCCGCGTTCGCACTGCACAACTCGCGCGCCAGATACAGGCCGAGTCCGGTGCCGCGGATTTCGGTCGTGAAGAATGGTTCGAACGCGTGTTCCAGCATTTCGGGGGGCAAACCAGGACCGTCATCGGCAATTTTCAATTCTAATCGATGGGCATCGCGTTCGCGCCATTCGATCGATATCGCGCCCGGCGTTCGCGTCGCGTAGCGCATGGCGTTGCCCAGCAGGTTGAACAGCACCTGCCGCAGGTGGTTCGGATCGAAACGGATCGGACGGGCGGTCTCGAGTTGCACCGCGATGCGCTGCGGGTCGGCGCCCGACGCCGCGAGGAACTCCGGCAGGAAACCCTTGAGGAAGGGGGCCAGCTCGATGGTTTCGTCGCCGGCGCGTTCACGGCGCGCGATCGACAGGACGTCGGTGACGATCCGGTCGATGCGCAACGTGTTGTCCTCGACGATGCGCGTCAACCGCATCAGCGCCGGATCCTCGAGCCGCTCGGCAAGCAGGCCGTTCGCGTGGCGAATCGCCGCCAGCGGGTTGCGCACCTCGTGCGCGATCGAAGCCGAGAGCCGGCCCATCGACGCCAGCTTGAGCTGCTGCGCCCGCTCCTCGACCTGGCGCTGGTCTTCGAGAATCATCACGGTGTCGCCGCCCGGCTCGTCGGTGCCCAGGAAGCGCAGGCGGATCGGCAGCGCATCGCCGCTGGCGCCGGTGAGTTCGAGCGCGGATTCGGCGCTTCGTTCCGCGCCCTGCGCACGCCAGCGCGCGTAGGCGCGCCGCAGCGCCGCCCACGCGCCATCGCCGTCGCTTCCCTCGGCGACCGGCGCCAGCGAAGGTGGCTGCGGCACGATGCCGAGCAGTGTGCGGGCTGCCGGATTCATCGTGCCGACTTCGCCGTCGCTGCCGACCACCAGCACGCCTTGCTGCAGCTCGGCGACCACGCGCGATGTGACCGCGAGTTGTCGGCGCAGGTCCTCGCCACGGCGGCGCGCGATCTCCTCCTGCGCGTGCAAGCGAATCGCCAGCCAGTTCACGGTCATCGCGGTGGCGAAGCAGGCGATGCCCACCAGTCCGGCCATCAGCATCTGCCCCGCCTCGGTTCCTGAGCCATGCAGCAGGCTCCAGCCCGCCTCGGCCAGCACCAGCAGCGTCGCGACCGCCGCGAACGACGCGGCCATGCGTCGCGTCGAGACCACCGCGGCGCCGGCCAATGCCGCGATCAGCAGCACCACGACGCCGCTGCGCAGTCCGCCGGCCGCGTGCATCAGCGCCGACAGCGCAAACAGGTCGGTGAGCGCATGCACCACCAGCGTCGCGTGGAAATGCGCGTAGAGGCGGTGCAACGTCGACAGGTAAAGGACCGCGGCCAGTAGGTAGAACACCGCGACGCGCTCGAACAGCGCCGGATCGTCCAGCTCGGCGGCGAAGCGGCCGGCCTCCTGCAACGGCACGAAGGCGAGCAGCACCAGCGCCATCGCCACGCGGGCGGTTGCCAGCCAACGCAGCGCGCTGCGGTACGAATCGGCGGGGAGCGCCGCGGGCTCCGGTCCCGGCACCGGATCGCCGCGGGTGTTCATTCGCGGGCTTGCCCGGAGCGGTCAGCCTGGCGATGCGCACGATCGCACCAGGCCCGGTCGCCTTCGATCAGCGCGTCGGAAGAAGGCAGGAACACGCCACAATGCGAGCAGCGCACCATCCGCTCCTCGGAGCGAGGCGCAGCGGCGGCGTCTTGCGCCCTGCGCTCGGCCGCCTCGCGCCGGCGCTGGCTGATCACGAACAGCCGGTACGCCATCCAGGCCAGCGCGACCAGCACCACCCAGAACAGCAGCTTGCCCATCAGTGCCGCTGCAGGATCACTTCGAGCACGAGGCGGCTGCCGACGTAGGCCAGCAGCAGCAGCGCAAAACCACCGAAGGTGAGCCGCAGCGCGGTGCGGCCACGCCAGCCCCACAACCTGCGGCCGACCAGCAGCACGCCGAACACCGCCCAGGCGATCAGCGTGAACACGGTCTTGTGGTCGAAACGCATCGGCTGGCCGAAGATTTCCTCGGAGAACAGCACGCCGCTGAAGGCGGTCAGCGTGAGGAGCACGAAACCGAGCCAGATGAAGCGGAACAGGATGCGTTCGAGAACCAGCAGCGGCGGCAGGTCTTCGAGGAAGCGCGAGAACGGGGACATGCTGCCGCCGCCCCCGCTGCCGGCACCATGCAGCGACCGTTCGGCCGCTGTCATCAGCAGTGCGTGCAGTGCCGCCATCGACAGCACACCGTAGGCGAGCGTTCCGATGAGCAGGTGCGGCAGGAACAGCGGGCGGCCAGCCTGCGCGCTCAGGTCGAGCCCCGGGAACAGCAGCGGCAGCAGCACCGTGACCGCGGCCCCCGGCAGCACGACGCTGCTCAGCGCTTCCACGCGCACCGACAGGCCCTCGATCCACAGCACCGCCACGCCGATCCACGCGGTGGCCGACAGGATCGGCGCGAAGCCGAAATGCCAGCCGGCGTCGCCGACGATTGCGCCGTACAGTGCGCCCGCGTGCAGCGCCAGGCCCACCAGCATCAGCGTACCCAGGTGGCGCACCGGCGCTCGCCACGCCACCAGATAGGCCAGCGTGGCGAGCAGGTGAACGATAACCAGTAGAATCTGCACCGACCGAGTTTACTCCAAGGCCATGCTGGACAATCTGTCGCAACGGCTCGCGCGCGTCGTCAAGACGATGCGCGGCGAAGCCCGCCTGACCGAGGCCAACACGCAGGAGATGCTGCGCGAGATCCGCGTGGCGCTGCTCGAGGCCGACGTCGCGCTGCCGGTGGTGCGCGAATTCATCGCGCGCGTGCGCGAGAAGGCGCTCGGCCAGGAAGTGGTCGGAAGCCTGTCGCCCGGCCAGGCGCTGGTGGGCGTCGTGCATCGCGAGCTCACCGCGCTGATGGGCGGCCAGAGCGCCGAGCTCGACCTGGCGAGCCGGCCGCCGGCGATCGTGCTGATGGCAGGCCTGCAAGGCGCCGGCAAGACCACGACGGTGGGCAAGCTCGCCAAGTGGCTGCGCGAGACGAAGAAGAAGAAGGTGCTGACCGTCTCCTGCGACGTCTATCGCCCTGCCGCCATCGAACAACTGCGAAGCGTCACCGCGCAGGCCGGCGCCGACTTCTTCGCCTCCACGCCCGATCAGAAACCGGCCGACATCGCCGCGGCAGCGCTCCAGTGGGCGCGTACCCATTACCACGACGTGCTGCTGGTCGACACCGCCGGGCGCCTGGCGATCGACGACGAGATGATGCGCGAGATCGCCGGGCTGCACGCGCAGCTCGATCCGATCGAAACACTGTTCGTGGTCGATGCGATGCAGGGCCAGGACGCGGTCAACACCGCCAAGGCGTTCCGCGAGGTGCTGCCGCTCACCGGCGTGGTGCTCACCAAGCTCGATGGCGATTCACGTGGCGGCGCGGCGCTGTCGGTCAAGGCGGTCACCGGCGCACCGATCAAGTTCGTCGGCGTGGGTGAGAAACTCGGCGGCCTGGAGGGTTTCCATCCCGAGCGCATGGCCAACCGCATCCTCGGCATGGGCGACATCGTGTCGCTGGTCGAGGAAGCACAGAAGGTGGTCGACCAGAAGACCGCGAAAGACCTCGCCGACAAGCTCAAGGCGGGCAGCCGGTTCGACCTGAACGACTTCGCCGCACAGCTGGGCCAGATGAACCGCATGGGCGGGCTCTCCTCGTTGCTCGACAAGCTGCCCTCGCAGTTGCAGCAGGCTGCTGCTGGCGCCGACATGTCGCAGGCCGAGCGCCAGGTGCGGCGCATGCAGGCGATCATCCAGTCGATGACCAGCGCCGAGCGCGGCAAGCCCGAGCTGATCAAGGCCAGCCGCAAGCGACGCATCGCGGCCGGGGCCGGCGTGCCGGTGCAGGAAGTCAACCGGCTGCTGTCGCAGTTCGAGCAGATGCAATCGATGATGAAGAAGATGCAGAAGGGCGGCCTGGCCAAGATGATGCGCGGCATGAAGGGCATGCTGCCGGGGATGCGATAGCGCCCCGCGCCGCGCCGTCGGCGCTACACTCGGTAGCGATGACCGCCGCCGGCCCCCACCCCACCGTCCTGCCCGATGTCGCGTCGCTGCGCGAGCGCTTTCGCGGCCGCCTGCTCACCGATCCCGGCGAGCTCGAACCGTTCCTGATCGACTGGCGCCGGCGCTACGTCGGCCGGGCGCTCGCCGTCGCGCAGCCCGATACCGCCCAGGACGTGGCCGCAGTGGTGCGCTGGTGCGCCGGACATCGTGTCGCGGTGGTGCCCCAGGGCGGCAATACCGGACTGTCCGGCGGCGCCACGCCCGACGACGGCGGGCGCTCGGTGGTGCTGTCGCTGGCGCGCATGAAGCGGGTGTGTGCGGTCGACACCATCAACAACACGATCACTGTCGAAGCCGGCTGCACGCTGGCCGAAGTGCGCGCGGCCGCGGCCGCCGCCGGGCGCCTGTTCCCGCTCAGCCTTCCCTCGGAAGGCTCGTGCACCATCGGCGGCAACCTGTCGACCAACGCAGGCGGAGCAGCGGTGCTGCGCTACGGCAACGCGCGCGAGTTGTGCCTCGGCCTGGAAGTCGTCACCGCCGACGGCGAGGTCTGGAGTGGCCTGCGCGGCCTGCGCAAGGACAACACCGGCTACGACCTGCGCGACGTGTTCATCGGTTCCGAAGGCACGCTGGGCGTGATCACCGCGGCGACGATGAAAGTCTATCCGCAGCCGGCGGCGCAGGTCACCGCGATGGCGGCGCTCGATGATCCGCACGCCGCGCTGCGCTTGCTCGAGGCGGCACAGGCGTCGCTCGGCGCGTCGCTGACCGCGTTCGAGCTGATGTCGAACCTGTGCATGGAGTTGGTGACGCGGCAGTTCCCCGAGCATCGGCTGCCGTTCGCGCAGCCGTGCGCGTGGTACGTGCTGCTCGAGACCTCGGACAGCGAGGGGGAAGCACACGCGAGCGCGGCCTTCGAGGCACTGATGGCGCGTGCCATCGAGGCCGGCTTCGTGCGCGACGCCGTGGTGGCGTCGTCGGGCGCGCAGAGCCGTGCGCTGTGGGCGCTGCGCGAGCTGATCTCGGAGGCGCAGGCGCTCACGGGCAAGAACATCAAGCACGACATCTCGGTGCCGATCTCGTCGATCGCCGATTTCGTGTCGCAGACCGATGACAGCCTCGTGCAGCGCTTCCCCGGCATCCGCATGGTGGTGTTCGGCCATCTCGGCGACGGCAACCTGCACTACAACGTGTCGCCTCCTGCCGACCGCTGCGGGGCCGAGCACGAGGCAGAGTTCCTCGCGCTGCAGCCCGCGATCAACCGGATGACGCACGACGCGGTGAACGCGTTCGGCGGCTCGATCTCGGCCGAGCACGGCCTGGGCCAGCTGCGCCGCGACGAGTCGGCGCGCTACAAGTCGTCGGTGGAGATGGCGCTGATGCGGCGCGTGAAGCAGGCGTTCGACCCGCTGGGGATCATGAATCCGGGCAAGCTGCTGCCGCCTGGGTAGGACGGCTCACCAGGCGCGTACCCGCCCGGTGTCCAGGTGAACGAAATCGGAGCGCGCGTAGTAGCCCACGCCGCCGGCTTTCATCGACAGCGCCGCGCGGTGCACGCTCGCCAGCGGCACACCGGGCATCCGGATGTCGATCGCGCGGCCCGACATGTGCAGGCTGCGGGTGGCCACGCCGCCGCTGCGCGCGGCCAGCTTCGCGTTGGTGGCCGGCGAACGGTAGCCGGAGATCACGTGGAACGGCCGCGCGCCGGTGCCCAGCAGCGTGCCGAGCCGGTCGAGCTGATCGAGCAGCGCGCGATCGATCGGGAACACCTCGCCGCTGCGATGATCGCGCAGCACGCGGTCGATCTCGGCGATCGCGTCGGTCAGGTATTGCTCGCCCTCGCGATAGACGACGTCGAGCTTTTCGCCGGTGTGCGTATTCACGAATGCCAGGCGCGCGATCTCGTCGACGCCCGACGGACGATGCGGCATCGCGATCGCGCCGCCGCTCGCGACACCCGCGGCCACGGCGGTCATGCCTGCCCGGAACAGACGCCTGCGCGTCGGTAGGTTCACCATCATCCGCCCCCTATCCGTCCTGCCGTGCTGCCGTCACGGTCGATGCCCACTTCCCGGGCCAGTCCGTCCCGCGCACGCAGCATGGTCTCGATCAGCGGCCAGTCTACCGAATCTTCCGCGATACCTCGATCGCGCAGCATGGCCCGGACCGTCTCGAGCGTGCCCGCGCCCATGCGATAGACATCGGGATTGGCCTCGAACCAGATCCGTCCGTCGGCGCCACGCGCCAGCAACAGCGGCAGGTACACGATGCGCCCCCGCTCGCCGACGCTCACGCGGTCGAACAGTTCGGCGATGTCGTCGGGATGCGCACGCATGCACCCGTGCGAACGAAAACCGTACACGCTGGCCGGCGCATTGGTCCCGTGGATGCCGATGGCCGGCAGGCTCAGCCCGATCCAGTGGCGGCCCAGCGGATTGTCGGGACCCGGCGGCACGCTGGTGAGCACCGGCCTGCCCTCCCGGCGCATCTCTTCCTGGATCGACGCCGGCACGATCCAGGTTTTGTCGGTCTGGCGGTTGATCACGGTGAACTCGCCGGTGGGCGTGCGCCAGTCGGCCCTGCCGATCGCGATCGGGAAGGCCCTGGCGAGCCGCCCCGCCCGGAACAGGAACAGCATCCGCTGCGGCAGGTTGATGACGATCCCCTCGTCGATCGGCGGCGGCACGACGTGGCGCGAGGTCACCGACACCTGCTGGCCCACGACCAGCGGCTTGCGCGAGTCCAGCCGATTCTCGGTGGCGATGAGCCTAGTAGACACCCCATAGCGGGCGCCGATGAGCCCCAGGAACTCGCCGCGTGCGACCACGTGCGTGGCGGAGAGGTCGGCCACCGGGTCGGCGTCCACGGCGATCGCTGCCTCCGCGGCGATCGCGCGGTCGACCGGCGTGCCAGCGGGTTCGCCGCCGACGTGAAGGAGCCCCGGGACGGCATTCGGCCGCGCGCTCGCGCCGACCGACAGGCACAGTGCGGCAAGCAGGATTGCGCAACGCGAGAGCAGGCACCGCGGAGCACTGCCTGCACGGCCCGTACGGGGCGGCAGCGCTGCGATCCGCGGTGTCAGGGCTGGCATGCGCCCGTCAGGGGATCGCGCGGTTTCAAGCACCGGATCATTGTACCGGAGGCGACGCGGGCGCCGCGGGCTCGCGCGCCTCGACGCGATGGCCGATGCGCGAGCCGCACCGGCCACCGCAGCGCGCGTCAGAGGCCCAGGTACGCTTCCTTCACGCGCGGGTCGTCGAGCAGCGCGGCACCGGTGCCCTCGAGCACGATGCTGCCGTTCTCGAGCACGAAGGCACGATCGGCCAATTGCAGCGACGCGGCCACGTTCTGCTCGACCAGCAGGATCGTCATGCCCTGGGCGTGCAGTCCGCGAATGGTGTCGAACACCTCGCCGACCAGCGCCGGCGACAGCCCGAGTGACGGCTCGTCGAACATGATCATGCGCGGTGCGCCCATCAGGCAGCGTCCGATCGCCAGCATCTGCTGCTCGCCGCCCGACAGCGTGCCCGCGAGCTGCCCGGCGCGCTCCTTCAGGCGCGGAAACATCGT
>CAZBTE010000026.1:0-14480 GCA_964494665.1 uncultured Limnobacter sp. | reverse complement strand
GGCTCTACGGAGCCCGGAGTCACTTTGGCACCTGCCGAGCTTGCCGGCAAGGCAACCCCCTGCGGGCCTACTCCCGTACCATCCCGCGCCTCCCTTTCTGGTACGCGTGCACGAACCGCCCGAATGCCCTGTCCTTCCTGCGCCGCTCCGCATGGGACAGCTCGTGGAATCCGGATTCCTTGCGCAGCTTCAGGTGGTTCTGCAGGTGCTCCTCGGCGAGTTCGTGCCGCTCGAGCGCCGCGCGGACCGCGCAGCCCGGCTCGCCGCCATGACTGCAGTCCGCATAGCGGCAGTCCAGCGCAAGCGCGTCGATGTCGGCGAAGGTCGCGTCGATGCCCTCGCCGGTCACGTTGCTGACGCAGACGATGTCCGCCTTCACCCCCATGCCCCCGATACGGGCAATCAGGCGCTCGAGTTCTTCGGCAGCAACCAGGTCCGCCTTCGTCAACAACACTACCGGCTCGATGTGGCCTTCCCTGAACATCACCAGCCTGAGGAACGATCGTCGCGGCAGCACGCCGTGAATGCTCGCGTGCGCCGCGGCATCGCGGTAGCGGGCGCAGACCCAGTCGCCCACGCAGGGAAGGTCTTCCGACGACTCCGCGAGATGCAGCAGTCGTCCGGTCAGCTCGGCCGGCACCTCGCCCCGCTGGTCCCTGACCAGGTATCGATCCCTGTCGACGGCGGTGACCCGCGCCACGGACTGGTCCGATCCGCACAACGCGCCGGCCTTGTCGACGAGCGATCGATCCAGGCCGAGGTCGGTGAGTTCCATCGAGCCAGTCTGGCGATTTTCCATGTGCCTGCCAAGCACGGCTGAAACCCGACTCGCCCAGGCAGTTGGCGGGACCTGCGCCCTGGAGGATACTGGTCGCTTCGTCGGATCGTCGTTGTCGGAGGTCGTCATGGCGAACATCGAAGACGCATTCCAGGCCATCCGGGGTGCTTCCCGGGTTTCAGATTCCCGCTTTCCGCACGCACCAGCGGACTGGACACCCGAGACCGCGGTGGAAATCGCACGGCAGGAGCAGCTGACGCTCGGCGACGACCACTGGGCCGTCGTGCGCGGGCTCCAGGAGTTCTTCGCGCGCCAGGAAGAAGGCGTGATCAACCTGCGCGATCTGCACGACGCGCTCGACGAGAAGTTCCACTACAAGGGTGGCATCAAGTATCTCTACACGCTGCTCCCGGGCGGCCCGATCGCGCAGGGCTGCCGCCTCGCGGGACTCGAGCCGCCGGCTGGTGCGGTCGACATGGGGTTCGGCAGCGTCGCGTAGCGAACGTAGCGGCGCTGCGCAGCCACCGGCTCTGCAGCGCCGGATCGTTCGCGCATCGCCTCGAAATTGACAGTCGCGCGCCGCGCCGGCACGATCGCCTTCGATCCAACTTCCGAATCGCAATGGCCACGACCAGAATCGAAGGTTCCTTCGTCGCCCTGATCACGCCCTTCAACAAGGACGGCAGCGTCGATTTCGAGGGCTTCCGCACGTTGCTGAAGTTCCACGAGGATCAAGGCAGCAGCGCGGTCCTGATCATGGGCTCGACGGGCGAAGTCTCGATGCTCTCGCCAGCCGAACGCCAGCGGATCATCGTCGAGACCGCCAGGATGAAGACCGGTCGCATGCAGTTCTTCTATGGCTGCACGGGCAACAACACCGCCACCACGATCGAGTACCTGAAGTTCGCCCGCAGCAACGGCGCAGACGGGGCGATCCTGGCGGCGCCGTCCTACATCTGCGCTTCGGAAGCCGATATCGAAGACTATTTCCTGGAGGTCGCCGACGCGACGGACCTGCCCCTGGGCATCTACAACAATCCGCCGCGCGTGAAGACCGACCTGCACTGGGACAACCTGCTGCGCATCTTCCGGCACCCGAACTACGTGGTGCACAAGGAATCCACCACCCGCGTCGGCCAGGTTGCGCAAGTGCTGCGCGCGCGCCCGGATGTCGCCGTGATGTGCTGCGATTCTCCCAACCTCGGCCTCGTGGTTCCGACCATGAGCCTGGGCGGTCACGGCACCGCCAACATGACGGGCAACATCGCGCCACTCGAGATGGCCCGGCTCTCCACGCCGTGGCACAGTCCGGAGGTGTCGGTCGCCTTCCGCGACGAGTACCTGCGCATGCTGCCGATGCTGCACTTCTCCTACTCGGCCATCAATCCGGTCGCAATCAAGTCCCTGATGAAAGCGGTCGGCCTGCCGGCCGGAGAGCTGCGCAGACCCTTGAAGGGACTCGAAGGCGAAGCGTTGCTCAAGGGGCTGCGCATCGTGCGCGAGCTCGAGCTGGACAGGAAATACGGCTGGAGTTCGCCCGCACTCAGATCCATCTAGGACGCCCTGCATCGAACTGCAGGCGGTCCCCGCCTTGTCATCGACCACCGAGGATTTCGCATGAACAGCGCATCTACGCGTCGCAAACTGCTGTGCAGCACGCTTGCCGGGTTGGGCCTGGTCGCGTTTGGCCCCTCCGCCGCGGCACAGGAGGCCTATCCGAACAAGCCGATCATGCTGATCGTGCCGCACGCTCCGGGCGGCCCGGTCGATTCAGTGGGTCGTTTCCTGGCCGAAAAACTGAGCGCCGAACTCAAGCAGAACGTCGTCGTCGACAACCGTGCGGGCGCCTCGAGCATGATCGGTGCCGCGCAGGTCGCGGCGGCAGCACCGGACGGCTACACCCTCTACATCAACGCGTCGATCCACTCGATCAACCCGCTGCTGTACAAGAAGACCATGAAGTACGACGCCGTGAAGGACTTCACGGCCGTCAGCATGCTGGCGCAGGGCCCTCTGCTGTTCGTGGTGAATCCACAGATTCCGGTGGCCAACGCGAAGGACTTCGCCACGCTGGTGGCGGCCGATCCGAAGAAGTACACGTTCGCGACGGGCGGCTTCGGTGCGGCCGACCACCTTGCATCGGCCTACTTCCTGCACGAGATCAGGCAGACAGGCATCCCGATCGCACTCTACAAGGGCGGCGCACCCGCCCTGGCGGATCTGGTGGGCGGGCAGGTCTCCGCCAAGATGGATGCCATCCTGACCTCCATGCCGCTCGTCAAGGCGAACCGGTTGCGCGCGCTGGCCATCACCGGACGCGAGCGCAGCGCGCTGCTGCCGGACGTCCCGACGATGCGTGAATCCGGCTTCAAGGACTTCGAGTTCTACACCTGGTATGGCCTGTGGGCACCGGCGAACCTGCCCGCGCCAATACGGGAAAAACTCGAGGCCACGATCCAGCGCATCGTCGCCACGCCCGAATGGAAGGAGCGCATGTCGGCCCAGGGTTTCGAGGCGGTGTATCGCAATTCCGCCGATTTCTCCCGCTTCATCGACAGCGAAGTGGCGCGCTACCAGACCATCGTCACGGCGGCCGACATCAAGGCCGACTGAGGACACTGGCGACTACCCGATCCGTCGAATCCGATGAGCGACCCCGTCCTTCACCCGCTCGACCGCGCAACCCGCCTGGTGCGCAACGACGACGGTTCGCTGAGCGGCCGTACCGAGCCTGCCTACGCCAACATGGTCGGACCGTTCGGCGGCGTCACCGCGGCTACGATGCTGAACGCCGCGCTGGCGCACCCGGAGCGCCTCGGCGACCCGATCGCGCTCACCGTCAACTATGCCGGTCCGCTCGTCGACGGCGAATTCACGATCGACGCACGGCCCGTGCGCACCAACCGGTCAACGCAGCACTGGTCGATCAGCGCGGCACAAGACGACGGCGTGGCGACGACCGCCACCGCGGTCTTCGCGCTTCGCCGCCAGACGTGGGCGTCGACCGAAGCCGGCTTCCCGCAGGTGCCGCCTGCGGATTCGCTACAGCGCTTGCATGCCGACGTGATGCCGCAGTGGACGAGACGCTACGACATGCGCTTCGTGCGCGGCGGCTGGCCCGACCCCACGAAGCCGGAGCACGAACTCGACTCGGTGAGCACGTTGTGGATCCGTGACGATCCACCGCGCCCGCTGGACTTCCTGTCGCTGGCAGCGATCTCCGACATCTTCTTTCCGCGCGTGATGATTCGACGCCCGCGGTGGGTGCCCGCCGGGACGGTCTCGCTGACCACCTACTTCCACGCAGACGCAAAGCAGCTGGCCGCCGAAGGCGAGCGTCCGGTGCTGGGCACGGCGCGGGCCTCGCACTTCGGCCTCGGCTATCATGACCAGTCGGCCGAGATCTGGAGCGAAGGCGGCGCACTCCTCGCCACCAGCCACCAGATCGTCTACTACAAGGAGTAGTCTGTCATCCTCCTGCGCGCGTCGTTCTTCGTGCTGGCCGGTCTGTTCGGCCTCCATGCCGCGGCACTCGAGCTGCCGAAGCATCGCAGTGTTCCAGGCGGGGTAGCGATCATCGACCTCGGGGCGTCGAGCGCGCCTCCCAGCGTCACCCTCGACGGCGTACCCGTGCTGGTGGTCGGCGATCCGGCCAGGTGGACCGCGGTGGTCGGGGTTGCGCTCCAGTCCAGGCCGGGCACGCGCCACGTCGAGGTTCGTCGCACGGGCGAGCCGGGCACGCTCCTGCCGTTCTACGTCGAGACGGTGCGCTACGCCGAACAGCGCCTCACGGTGGCGCCCGGCAAGGTCGAGTTGTCGGCCGAGGATCTCGCGCGCTTCCAGCGTGAACGCGAGCATCTTTCGGCCGTGGCAGCCACCCGCAGCGATGCGCTACCGCAGTCGCTGCTTCTGCGCTCGCCAACCGCGGGGCAACGTTCGAGCTCGTTCGGCTTGCGCCGCTTCTTCAACGACCAGCCACGCAACCCGCACAGCGGCATGGACATCGCCGCCCCGACGGGTACCGAGGTCGTCGCCGCGGCCGCAGGGCGCGTGATCGACACCGGCGACTACTTCTTCAACGGCAAGACCGTCTGGCTCGACCACGGCAGCGGCCTGCTGACCATGTATTGCCATCTCGACGCCATTGACGTGAAGACGGGCGACACCGTGGCGGCCGGCGAGCGCATCGGCGCGGTCGGGGCCACGGGCCGCGTGACCGGCCCGCATCTGCACTGGTCGGTGAGTCTCAACCGCACCATGGTCGATCCGGCGCTCTTTCTCGGCGAAGCGGGCGACGGCAGCCAGCCGTAGGCTGCTGCCCTCCGTCCGCTGCCCTGCGTCCGCCGACCCTTCGTCACTTCTCCGCGAAGCAGTAGAACAACCCGTCGCCTCCGGTGCTGCGCAGTCCCTCCGGATGGCAACCGCGCGTCGGGTGTGCGGAGTTCCACGACGTGGCCCAGGCGCTGTCAATGGGACCCACGCGATCGTGATGACCCGTCATCGCGGAGCCATCGGTCCCGCCCCTGGTCCAGTTGCCGCAGGTCATGTCGGGAAACGGAGCGCCCGGGAAGGCCGTGCCGTCGAGTCGCGAGCCGGTCAGGATGTCGTGCTTGTTGGGCTTTTCGGCCCGACCGTTCACGAGCTGCCCTTTTTCGTCCAGTGCCGTCTGCTTGTTGAGGTTGTTGCGGGCGGAGTGCAGGTCTTCGACGTTCCTGGCGATCACCACGCCCTTGGCGTTCCGCCACGGGCCGCTGCCGATGCGGTCGCGCGCATTGACGAACTTCGGATCGGTCAACCCGGATGCCTGCGTGCTGAGGTAGGCACGCCAGGTGCGATTGCCGGCGCCTGCTGCCTGCGCCAGCGATTGGCAATGCCGGTCCGCGCCCTCGAGGCCGCCCAGGTCGGCACCCTTTCCGGGCCCGACGCTCGTCACGAAGAAACTCATGCCCTGCGCGCCCGGCTGCATGGGCAGCACACCCGCGCAGCCGCCCAGCGTCATCACGCCGGCCGCGACCAGCGATATCCTTCGCAGCGACGTCCTTCGAATAGAGCCGTACACGACTGCCTCCTTCGAGCGCGAACGGGAGCGTCAGCGTAAGCGAGCCGAACTCGGAGCGCCATCGGGTCATTCCCCTGCACTGGCCGGACGGGCGATGACCGACGCAGCCCGGTCGGTCTCATGGATCGACGCTATCATCCCGATACCCGACCGCTCGAAGCTTCCGCGATGTCATCCACCATGGCACCCGCCGTCATCGGAGTGATCGCCGCCGCTGGACGCGCCACGCGGCTTGCTCCGTTGCCATGCAGCAAGGAGCTGATGCCGATCGGCGTGCACCGCGAGCCAGGCACGCTGCTCGGGCGCCCCAAGGTGGTCTCGCAGTACCTGCTCGAAAAGATGCGTGCTGCGGGTGCCGACCGGATCTTCTTCGTCGTGCGCAGCGGCAAGTTCGACATCGCGGACTACTACGGGGACGGTTCGCGCCTGGGCCTGTCGATTGCTTACCTGATGATGAACGAACCCTGGGGACCGCCGTTCAGCGCGGCCCAGGCGGCGCCGTTCGTCGACGGTGCGACTGTACTGTTCGGGTTTCCGGACATCCTGATCCAGCCCGAGGACGCCTTCGTGCGTGCGTGCGATCGGTTGCGCGAGACCGGCGCCGACCTCGTGCTCGGCCTGTTCCGCGGCATGCTGAACGATCCGCTGGACGTGGTACGCACGGACGGGCGCGGTCGCGTCGTCGACCTCGTCACCAAGGAGGAAAAGCCACCCCGCCGCGACGGAGACGTCGGCTACATGCTGGCGGCATGGGGCCCGGCGTTCACCCGTTTCCTCGTCGAAGAGACGCGGCGCCTGTCGGCGCTCGCGCGCTCGGGCGCGCACGGACCGGCGCCCGACTGGCCGATGGGCGCGGTCATCGCCGCGGCGGTCCACGCCGGGCTGCACGTCGACAGCGTGTTCCTGCCCGACGCCCGCTTTCTCGACATCGGCACGCCGGAGGGCCTGGCGAGCGCCGGCGAGTTTCCGGGCGTGTGGTCCGGACGCGCATGACCCGCACTGGGACAACCGCATGGCCGATTCCCCCGATACGCCTGACCGCACTGCCGAAGCGCTTCCCGTCGTCTTCTGGCTGGTGCCGTCCGAGCCGTGGCGGTCCTCGCTCGCGAAGCTGATCGATACGCTGGGCACCGAACATCGCGGCCCCGCGTTCGAGCCGCACATCACGATAGAGGTGAGCCGCGCGCGCGACGGCCCTGCCCTGAACGCGCTGCTGGATCGCGTGGCCGCATCGTTCGAGCCGATGACGCTCACCGCGGGCAAGACGGCGCACTCCGAAGTGCATTTCAAGACGCTGTTCATCGAGTTCGACGATCCGCGTCCGCTCGCGCTCCAGCAGCGGCTGCGCGCCGAGCTCGGCCGGTCGGACTACGAGCTGCGCCCTCACCTGAGCCTGCTCTATCACGGCGACCTGCCGCCGCACACGCGCCAGCGCCTCGCCACGATCCACCGCTTCGACGGCGAGCGCATCGATTTCGATTCGCTCGTCGTCGTGCGTGCGCCGTCGGCCGGCGGCGATCTGTCGAACATCGAGGCGCTCGACACGTCGCTGCGCCGAACGCTCGGGAGGCGCTGACGAAGGTAGCCGTTGGTATCGACATGCCGCGTACGGATACAACCGCACCGGCGACACAAGGGAGCGACCAACGCTGGTTCACGGGAAGCCGCACAGGCTGGTCTTCATCGTGGCAGACTGGCACCTGCCGCGTTTTCGTCGACGAAGGGGAGAAGCGATGCACAGTTCACAAGTGACCTTGTCGAGACGCCATTTCCTCGCTCTGGGCAGTGGCGCATTGCTGGTAGGCCGGGCATCGGCCCAGCAGGCACCCGCGGCGGAGCAGGCAGACCCGTCGTTCAAGCCCCGCCAGGGGCAGGCAGGCAAGGACGTGATCTGGGTTCCGACTCCCGATCGGCTCGTGACGCGCATGTTGAGCCTTGCTGCGGTGACGAAGGACGATTACCTGTTCGACCTCGGATCGGGCGACGGCAAGATCGTCATCGCCGCCGCGCGCGACTTCGGCGCCCGCGGCGTGGGCGTCGAGTACAACCCCGACATGGTTGCGCTTTCCACGCGCAATGCGGCCGCCGCTGGCGTGTCCGAGCGCGCCCGGTTCATGCGCGCCGACATCTTCGAAACCGATTTTTCCCGTGCCAGCGTGGTCACGATGTACCTCCTTCCGCACCTGAACATGCGGTTGCGCCACACCCTGATGGCGATGAAGCCGGGTACGCGGCTGGTGTCGCACGAGTTCAAGCTCGGTGATTGGGAACCCGACGAAACGTCGCGCGTCGCCCATCAGTCGGCGCACCTGTGGATGGTCCCCGGCAACGCGGGCGGCGAATGGAGTGTGCGTGTGCCACATGCGAACGCTTCGTTCGACGCGACGCTCACCATCGAGCAGAAGTTCCAGAAGATTCGGGGCGGTCTCGCGTTCGAAGGCGTCGAGACCACGCTGCGCAACCCGCGCCTTGCAGGCACCCGGGTTCAGTTCGGATTCACCGACCTCGAAGGCGCGCTGCGCGAGGTCGATGCGCAACTCGAGCCGGATCGCATGAGCGGCACCATCACCGTCGTCGGCCGCGGTCCTGGCGAGGCGCGCACACGCACGGCCGAATTCGTCGCGCGTCGCACCGGTGCCGCGCCGGCGATCAATGGTTCGCAACCCGTTCCGGCGTCGGAGATCCATGGCTGAGGCCGGGCAGGCGACGTCCGTGCGCCCGGACACCGACAGCGCGGGAACGCCGTTGCGCGTGCTCCGCGTTCGCGAAGCAGTCGCGATCATCGTCGGCATCGTGATCGGCGCCGGCATCTTCAAGGCGCCATCGCTGGTGGCCCAGTTCACCGGTTCGCCGGGCTGGATGTTCGCGGCCTGGGTGTTCGGCGGACTGGCTTCGTTCATCGGTGCGCTGTGCTACGCCGAGCTCGCGACGACGTATCCGCACGCCGGCGGCGACTACCACTTCCTGCTGCGAGCCTACGGCCGGCGCATCGCGTTCCTGTTCGCGTGGGCGCGTTTCTCGGTCATCACCACCGGATCGATCGCGCTGCTTGCCTTCGTATTCGGCGACTACATGAGCGCGCTGCTGCGCCTGGGGCCGTACAGCGAAGCGCTGTACGCGGCTGCCGCCATCCTCGTGCTGCTGTGGGTCAACTTGCGCGGCATGAGCTTCGGCGCGGCCACGCAGAGCTGGCTCACCGTAGCCGAGGTGGCCGGACTGCTGCTGGTGGTGGTCGCGGGCCTCTACATGCTGACCGTTGGCGCCGGTGCCACTGCGCCGGAAGCAGCGGCTGCGGCGAACGCCGCCTCGCCGGGCGGAGCGCCCGGTTGGTCGGCATTCGGGCTGGCGATGGTGTTCGTGCTGCTCACCTTCGGCGGCTGGAACGAGGCCGCGTACCTCGGCGCCGAGATGCGCGACGTCTCGCGCAACATGGTGCGGGCGCTGCTGCTCAGCGTCGGGCTGATCACCGCGCTCTACCTGCTGGTCAACTGGGCCTACCTGTACGGCCTCGGGCTGCAGGGCATGGCGAGCAGCAACGCCGTCGCAGCCGACCTGCTCGCGGTGGCGTTCGGACGCACCGGCGAGTCGCTGGTCGCCATCATGGTGGCGGTCGCGTCGCTCACCTCGATCAATGCGACGATGATCGTCGGCTCGCGCACCAACTTCGCCGTAGGCCGGGATTGGCCCGCGCTGGCTGGACTCGGGCGCTGGGACACCGGCCGCAACTCGCCGGTCAACGCGCTGCTGGCGCAGGGCGCATTCGCACTCGTGCTGGTTGGCCTGGGTAGCGCCACGCGCGGGGGCTTCCAGACCATGGTCGACTACACGGCGCCGGTTTTCTGGACGTTCTTCCTTCTCAGCACGATCGCGCTGATCGTCCTGCGTCGCCGCGAGCCGGACGTGCCGCGCCCGTTCAAGGTACCCCTCTACCCGTTGCTGCCCTTGCTGTTCGCGGCCGTCTGCGCGTACATGCTGTGGTCGTCGCTTGCCTACGTGCGCGTCGGCGCGCTGGTCGGCGTGGGCGTGCTCGCGATCGGCGTGCTCCTGCTGTTCGTGCTCGCACCGCGGGGCGGCACCCGTTCCCGAGGGCTCGACACGACCTACTGAGCGCGCCGCCGCCGGGCGTGCAGGCTCGGGGTCAGCGCGCTCGTGCGGCTCGCCCGCCGGAACCCGCCCGCTGCTGCTGCTCGAGCAGCGGCAGCACCAGCGAGCGCGCATCGACCCGCGCGCCGATGTGCGCGAGCATCAGGAACGACCCCACCAGCTTTCGGTGCAGGAACATGGTCTGCGGCGGAGGCACCCGCAGCAACCCCTGTCGCAGGCCCAGGTCGAAGCCGAGCGTACGCGCGCGCGAAGGCAGGTCGGATGCGGCGAAGTCGTAGCGTCCCCGGTGCCGCAGCGGCTCGCACACGAGCATGATCACGCCGACCGCTGCCGCGATCACCTCGGGCGGATCGCCGTCCTGCGCATAGCCGATCGCCACTGCGTCCCGGGCCACGGCGTCCCGATCGCCGTCGATCACTGCGCGCGTGATGCGGGCGTAGTCGTTCACGAACGCATCGTCGAAGCGCATCGTGGCGCCGAAGTCCAGCAACACCACCTTGCCCGATTCGCGCTGCCACAGGTAGTTGGCAAAGTTCGGATCGGTCTGCATCGTGCGAAACTCGAACAGCTCGCGCAGCATCAACCGCTCGAGCAGCGTGCCGACCGCGTCGCGCGTGGCCTGGCGCACCCCGGGCGAACGCAGCGTCTCCAGCGGCTCGCCCTCCATGTAGTCCATGGCCAGGATGCGTGACGTCGTCAGGTCGCGGTGCGGGCGCGGCACCAGCAGCCCCGGCTCGTCGGCCACCAGTTGCGCGTACCGTTCGAGCGCATCGGCCTCGGCCAGGTAGTCGGCCTCCTGCGCGAGTTGACGCGCCGCTTCGCCGGCGATCGCCCGGATGTCGGCATCGCGAGGCAAGACCCGCGACAGGCGCAGCACCGCCGCGACGTTGTCGACGTCGCTGCGGATCGACCGCGCCACGCCCGGGTACTGGATCTTCAACGCCAGCTCGCGGCCGTCGACGGTTCGTGCACGATGAACCTGCCCGATCGAGGCGGCAGCGATCGGTTCCTCGTCGAAGTGTTCGAAGCGTCGCTGCCAGCCCTTGCCGTATTCGCGACCGAGCACCCGCCGCAATTGCGCCACCGGCATCGCCGCCGCCTGCGAACGCAGGATCGCGAGTGCCTGCGCGAACTCAGGCGGCAGCAGGTCGGCGCCCTGCAGCGACAGCATCTGCCCGAGCTTCATCGCCCCTCCGCGCAGTCCCGCCAGGCGGTCAGCGAGACGGCGCGCGTTGTCCGCCGAGAGGAACACGCTCCGCGCAGGCGCACCGGCATCGGCGGCGGCCTTGTCTGCAACCAGGCGGCGCACACCTTCGGCAAGCCCGCCGAGGGCCAGCTCGCCGGCAGCCAGCGCCACGCCGGCGAGCCTGCCCAACCGGGTCAGGGGAACGCGCTTCGGGGGTCGGGGCAAGCTTCGCTCCTTTACCCGCATCCTGACATAGGTTTCACGGATACTACGGAGGTCGCGGCCGACATGCGCTACGCTGGCTGCATCGTCCTGCTGAAGGAGTTGCCATGAACAGCAATCCTCACATCCAGCGGATCGGCGCTTTCGAGCTGGACTGCAAGCCGCTGCCCCACCCCGATGACAGGTTCTCGGCGCGCGTAACGGTGGTCCGCATTTCCGACGGCAAGCAGGTCGTCGCCACCGGCTTTCCGGCGCTGGACGCCTACCGGACGGAACACGAGGCGATCGCCGCCGGCCTGGAGCATGGGCGCCGGATCGTGCGCAGCCTGGGGTCTAGGCCTTCTGCGTAAGCTGCTGACGCACGGTATCGTTGATCAGGCGCAGTTCGGCCAGCGTGGCGTCGATATGGGCGCGCTTCTGTTGCAACTCGGCGATCGCGCGGTCGGTACGCTGCAGCACATACTTCAGCTGCTGCGCACGCCCTTCTCCGTGCGGGCCGTACATGTCGAGGTATTGCCTGATCTCGGCCAGTGACGCACCGATCGCCTTCGAACGAATGATCAGCGTCAGGCGTGCGCGGTCCCGGCGCGTGTAGATGCGCGTTCCGTTGACGCGCCTCGGGCTGAGCAGCCCCTTGTCCTCGTAGAAGCGCAGCGTCCGCGGCGTGACGCCGAATGCCTCGCACAACTCGCCGATTCCGTAGAGCTCGCCGGTCGCGTCGTCGCGGTGCTCGGCGATCGCGCGCTGCACCGCGGGCCGCGAAGGGCGCGGCGCGCCAGTTCGCTGCGCGGCGGCACGGCGGGTGGACACGTCAGCGCTCCGTCGCGCGCACGAAGGCGCGGGCCGCCGCCTGGCGCGAACGCGCCATGCCCGGACGTCGAAAACCCATCTCGTTCGACCGCGACTCCATGAACTGCTGCATCGTAATGCTGCACACCACCCGCGGCAAGCGGCCGCTGTCGTTAGCGTCGGTCTATTGACGTTAACGTCATCGTGAGGCCTAATCCGGACACCGACCGCACGCCGATCGCGCCCGCATGGAAACCCCGCCTCCTGCACCTTCGGCCGCCGCTTCGCCGGGTCAACCCGCCACCGGTTACCGCAGCGTCTTTCGTCCAGGCCTGTTCGCCGGGCAGCTCGTCTGGATCACGGGCGGCGGCAGTGGCATCGGCCGCTGCGTGGCCCACGAGCTCGCCTCGCTCGGCGCCACCGTACTGATCAGCGGCCGCACTGCAGGCAAACTCGAACGGGTCGCCGCAGAAATCGCCGAGGACGGCGGTCGCTGCGAGACGGCCGCCTTCGACATCCGCGACGAGGAGGCAGTGAAGACTGCCGTCGCGCAGGCGGTGGCGCGACACGGCCGCATCGCCGGGCTGGTCAACAACGCAGGCGGCCAGTTCCCCGCTCCGCTCGCGTCGATCGGCAAGCGGGGCTTCGACGCGGTGGTCGCCACCAACCTCGTCGGCGGGTTCCTGATGATGCGCGAGGTGTTCACCCAGAGCATGCAGGCGCACGGCGGCTCGATCGTCAACATGACCGCCGACTTCCGCAACGGCATGCCCGGCATGGCGCACTCCGGCGCGGCACGCGCCGGCATGAGCAACCTGACGATGAGCGCGGCGTTCGAATGGGCGCACGCGGGCGTTCGGGTCAACGCGGTGGCGCCGGGCTGGGTCGCGTCCTCGGGCATGGACACCTACGAAGGTGCGGTGCGCGCGCTGATCCCCAGGCTGAAGCGCCACGTGCCACTGCGCAGGTTGGCCGTCGAGGCGGAGATCAGCGCAGCGATCGTGTTCCTGCTGTCGCCCGCCGCAGCGTTCGTCACCGGCGTGACGCTTCAGATCGACGGTGGCGCATCGCTGGGCAGCGCGGCGTTCCCGGCGCCCGACCACGACCGCTCGATTCCATTCGACGGCTTTCATCGCGCGATCACGCCGCGCGTTCTCGCCTGATGCCCGTACTCCAGTCGCGCACCGATCCCCGCAGCGCAGCCTTCGTCGCCAACGCCGAGCGCATGCGCGAGCGCCTGGCCGAGGTGCGCGCGCTCGAAGCGCGCGTGGTTGCCGAATCGGCATCGAAGCGCGAACGCTTCGACATGCGTGGCCAGCTGCTGCCGCGCGAGCGCATCGCGCGGCTGCTCGACCGGGGCAGCGACTTCCTCGAGATCGGTGCGCTGGCCGGGCTCGGCATGCACGACGACGACGGCAAGGACAACGTGCTCGGCGGCGGCTCGATCTGCGGCGTCGGCACGGTCTCGGGCAAGCGCGTGCTGGTCACGGCCAGCGACAGTGCGGTCAAGGGCGGCACGGTTCCGCCGATGGGCCTGAAGAAGGCACTGCGCGCGCAGACGATCGCGTTCGAGAACAGGCTTCCCCTGATCTCCCTGGTCGAAAGCGGCGGCGCCAACCTCCTGTACCAGGCCGAGATCTTCATCGATGGCGGGCGCAGCTTCGCCAACCAGGCCCGTCTGTCGGCCGCCGGCATTCCGCAGATCGCGGTGGTGCACGGCTCGTCCACTGCGGGCGGCGCGTACATGCCCGGATTGTCGGACTACGTGGTGCTCGTGAAGGGGCGCTCGAGCATCTACCTGGCCGGACCGCCGCTGGTCAAGGCCGCCATCGGCGAGGATGCGACCGACGAGGAGCTGGGCGGGGCGACCCTGCACGCGACGGTGACCGGCCTCGGCGAGTACCTGGCCGACGACGATGCGCACGCGATCGCGATCGCGCGCGAGCTGCTCGCCGCGCTCGAGTGGGACGAAGCTCCCGCACCCGCGCCCGGCGTGGTGCCGCCGCGCTTCGACGCCGCCGAACTGATGGGCATCGTTCCGGTCGACGAGCGCGAGCCCTACGACGTGCGCGAAGTCATCGCGCGCATCGTCGACGGCTCCGACTTCCTCGAGTTCAAGTTGGCCTACTCGGCCGATACCGTGTGCGGCCACGCGCGCATCGACGGCCAGCGCGTCGGCATCGTGGGAAACAACGCGCCGATCCAGCCCAACGGCTCGACGAAGGCCGCGCAGTTCATCCAGCTGTGCGACCAGAGCGGCATGCCGCTCGTCTTCCTGCAGAACACCACCGGATACATGGTCGGCAGCGCCGCCGAGCGCGGCGGCGCGATCAAGCATGGCA
>CAZBTE010000025.1:0-14586 GCA_964494665.1 uncultured Limnobacter sp. | reverse complement strand
CGGTCGTGATGACCACGTCGGCCTGCCGGATGCGCTCGGCCACGGCCGCCGCCTGCCGCTTCATCCAGCTCTCGGGCATCGGGCGCGCATAGCCGCCCACGCCCTGGGCGATCTCGCGTTCCTCGTCGGTCTCGAACGGCACGTCGATGAACTTCGCGCCGAGCGATTCGATCTGCTCCTTGACCGCGGGTCGCACGTCGGAGGCTTCGATCACCGCGCCGAGCCGCTTCGCGGTGGCGATCGCCTGCAGGCCGGCCACGCCGGCGCCGAGGATGACGACGCGCGCCGCCTTCACGGTGCCGGCGGCCGTCATCAGCATCGGGAAGAACCGTTGATACGCGTTGGCCGCCATCATCACCGCCTTGTACCCGGCGATGTTGGCCTGCGACGAGAGCACGTCCATGCTCTGCGCTCGCGTGGTGCGCGGCGCCGCTTCCAGCGCGAACGCCGTGAGCCCGGCGTCGGCGAGTCGCTGCAGGCCGTCGCGGTCGAACGGGTCGAGCATGCCGATCAGCGTCGCGCCGCGACGCATGCCGCCGAGCTCGGCCTCGGAAGGCGCGCGCACCTTCAATACCAGCTCGGCGCCCAGCGCGTCGGCCGCGCTGCCGATCGTTGCACCCGCGCCCGCATACGTGTCGTCGGTCTGGGCGGCGCGCAGCCCCGCGCCCGCCTCGACGACGAGTTGGTGCCCGGCCGCGACGAGTTTCTTGACGGTTTCCGCCGTCGCGGCGACCCGGGCTTCGCCCGGCCGGGTCTCCGCAGGAACGCCGATGCGCATGCGCCTTTCCTCGGTATCTGGAGTATTCGGATTCGGGATCGGGGCGTTTATAACACGATACAGGCGGCGCGAAGCGCCGCTAGTATCATGACAGGCTGGAGTGGCGCGCCGATGTCGATCGACTACTGGAGACCCAATACGACAGTCGCCGCGGTGATCGAGCGCGACGGCAGGTTCCTGCTGGTCGAGGAGCATACCCGCGAGGGTGTGCGCATCAACCAGCCGGCCGGCCATCTCGACCCCGGCGAGTCGCTGTTGCAGGCGGTGGCGCGCGAGGCGATCGAGGAGACCGCCTGGGAAGTCGAGCCGGTGGCCGGTGTCGGCATCTACATGGCGCGCTACGAGCATGCCGCCAGCGGCACCGACGTCACCTACCTGCGCTTCGCGTTCGAGTGCCGGGCCATCGCGCACCACCCGCAGCGACGGCTCGATCACGGCATCCTGCGGGTGGTGTGGCTCGACGCCGACGAGGTGCGCGAGCGGCGCGCCGCGCATCGAAGTCCGCTGGTGATGCAGACGATCGACGACTACCTGGCCGGCAAGCGCTTCGCGCTCGATCTGATCCACACCCATCCCAACTGCCTGAGCCTGGATGTCTGAGGCCGATCTCCCCCCTGGCCTGGCGCCGGCCGCACGCGACGGCGCCGGCGAGCGCATCGTGGTCGGCATGTCGGGCGGCGTCGATTCGTCGGTCGCGGCGTGGCTGCTCAAGGAGCGCGGCTTCGAGGTGGTCGGCCTGTTCATGAAAAACTGGGAGGGCGACGACGACGACGAATACTGCTCGTCGCGCCAGGACCTGATCGACGCGGCCAGTGCAGCGGACGTCATCGGCGTCGACATCGAGGCGGTGAACTTCGCCGCCGAATACCGCGACCGGGTGTTCGCCGAGTTCCTGCGCGAATACTCGGCGGGGCGCACGCCGAATCCCGACGTGCTGTGCAATGCCGAGATCAAGTTCAAGGCCTTTCTCGAGCACGCGATGACGCTCGGTGCAGTGCGCATCGCCACCGGCCACTACGCGCAGTTGCGCGCCGACGAGGCCGGCCGCGTGGCGTTGCTGCGCGGCGCCGATGCCGACAAGGACCAGAGCTATTTCCTGCACCGTCTCACGCAGGCGCAGCTCGCACGCACGGTCTTTCCGGTGGGGCACCTGCGCAAGCGCGAAGTGCGCGAGATCGCCCGCCGCATCGGCCTGCCCAACGCCGCGAAGAAGGACTCCACCGGCATCTGCTTCATCGGCGAGCGGCCGTTCCGCGAGTTCCTCGGTCGCTACCTGCCCACGCGCCCGGGTCCGATCGAAACCGACACCGGCGCCGTCGTCGGCGAACACGTGGGCCTGGCGTTCTACACACTGGGGCAGCGCAAGGGAATCGGCATCGGCGGCACGCGCGGCGGCAGCGGCGAACCGTGGTTCGTCGCGCGCAAGGACCTCGCGCGCAACGTGCTCGTCGTGGTGCAGGGGCACGACCATCCCTGGCTGCTGTCGCGCGGACTGGCCGCGGCGCAGGCGCACTGGATCGCAGGCGAGCCGCCGCGCGACGACGGGCGGCTCGGTGCGAAGACCCGCTATCGCCAGCGCGACGCGCGCTGCACGTTGCGCGTGACGGCTGCGTCGGAGTTCGAGCTCGGCTTCGAAGAGCCGCAGTGGGCAGTGACGCCGGGCCAGAGCGCCGTGCTCTACCGCGGCGAGGTCTGCCTGGGCGGCGGCGTGATCGGGAGCGCCTGGTGATGGGCCGCGCGGCACGGCGCCTGGCCGCACCGCTGTTCGCCTTGCCGCTCGCAGCCTGCAGCGTGTCGGTCGGGATCGGCGTAGGGGTGGGCGACGACGCGTTCATCGACGTCGGCACCGCGCCCGACGCGGTCGCTGCGTCCTTCGACGCGCTGGTCGCGCTCGCCGGTCCGGGCCTCGGCATCGCCGACGACCCGCTGCGCATGCCGGTGGGCGAGCGCCCGCGCCGCGCGTTGGCGCCGGGCACTCTCGACTGGATCGAGCTTGCAGCGCCGCTGCGCGCTGGCGCTTCGCCGGTGACCGGCGGGCGGTTCTCGTCGCGCCAGGTGGTCTCCTGCGACAGTGGTTCGGTGCAGGTGCGCGCGCTGTTCGTCAACGGCGTGGTGTTCGCCGGCGGCGACGCGATCGAACTGGAAACCGCCGGTTGCCGTTTCGGGGCCGTGCGCTTCAGCGGCGCCATGGCGATGAACGTCGTCTCCGCGTCGGGCTACCCCGGCTCGAGCGGCGCCTGGAGTGCGCGCATCGCGGTGGACTACGCAGGCTGGCGCGTGGAGAGCACCACGTTGCCGGCGCAGGCACGCACGTTCACCGGACCTGCGGTGATCGACGCGCAGCGGCTCGATGCGCTGAACGCCGCGATCGTCTTCGACAGCCCGGCCTTGTCGATCGACCCGCTCACGGCGGGTGCACCGCGTGAGCGCCAGTCGCTCGAACTGCTGTCGCTGCGCCTGGACGACGGGCCGGATGTCGATGCGCGAGTGCCAGCTTCGAGCTGGCCGACGGCCGCTCGGCGGGCACCGATATCGCCCGGTTGAGCGTGCGCAGCCACGGTACCCTCGCGCTGCCCGGGCCGGCGCCGGGCTATCCCGTGGGGACGCTGCTGGTGAGCGCGCCCGACGATTCGGCCGTCTATGCCGACGCCGTCGATGCCGCGCAGATCAGGCTCGAGCTCGACCGCTTCCTCGACGGCACGATCGACGCGACGCTGGGAACGACCTGGAGCGCGCTGCGCGGGCTGTAGGGAGGCGAAGAGGAGAAGCGAGAAGGGGCCAGGCGATCAGCTCGGCATCGTGTCGACGAAGCTCTGGCGGGTGAAGAGCTTCTCGGCGTGGCGGGCCAGGTTGGAGAACTGCGCGCGCCAGCCGAGCTGGGCGAAGCGGAAGTCCAGGTACCCGAGCGCACAGCCGACCGAGATGTCGGCCAGCGAGTACTTGCCGTCCGCGCACCAGGGCTTGTCGCCCAGGCCGCTCGACATCGCCTCCAGCGCCGCCTCGATCTTGCCCATCTGGCGCGCGATCCAGACGGGGCTTCGCTGGCCGTCGCTGCGCTGCGTCTGCTCGAGTCTGACCAGCACCGCCGCGTCGCACAGGCCGTCGGCCAGCGCTTCCCAGGTCTTGACCTCGACGCGTGCGCGGCCGTTGGGGGGCACCAGGCGATGCACCGGCGTGAGGTTGTCGAGGTATTCGACGATCACGCGCGAGTCGAACACCGCGCCGCCGTCGTCCATGATCAGGCACGGCACCTTGCCGAGCGGATTGGACAGGGAAACCGTGGAATCGGGGGAGAAGACGTCGTCCAGTTCGTACTGGCAGTCGATCTTCTTTTCCGCCATGACGATGCGCACCTTGCGCACGAAGGGGCTGGAATTGGAACCGATGAGCTTCAATCTTGCCCCGCCGGGGATTGCTTCGGGCCAGTATAGCAAAGGGCCCGGCGGCTTCCGCGGCGCCCGGATGCTAGGATTGAACGCTCCGCAGGCACGTTCCGATCATGTCCGAGTCCCCGCCGCAGACTTCCGAACTCACCGCGCTGTCGCCGCTCGACGGCCGCTACGCCGCCCGGCTCGCGCCGCTGCGCGCGTTGCTGTCGGAGGCCGGGTTCATGCGGTTCCGGGTGCAGGTCGAGGTCGAATGGCTGATTGCGCTGTCCGATGCCGGCCTGCCCGAGCTCGCGGCGTTCTCCGACGATGCGCGCCGGCGCCTGCGTGCGCTGGTCGACGGCTTCGGCGTCGCGCAGGCCGCCCGCATCAAGGACATCGAGCGGGTCACCAACCACGACGTGAAGGCGGTCGAGTACTTCCTGAAGGAGTCGGTGCGCGACGCGCCCGAGCTTGTGCAGGCGAGCGAGTTCATCCACTTCGCCTGCACGTCGGAAGACATCAACAACTGCTCGCACGCGCTGATGCTGCAGGCGGCGCGCCGCGACGTGCTGCTGCCCGCCATCGACGCCGTGGTCGACGCGCTGCGCGCGGCCGCGCACCGCCACGCCGGCGTGCCGATGCTGTCACGCACGCATGGACAGCCGGCCTCGCCGACCACGCTGGGCAAGGAGCTCGCCAACGTGGTGGCGCGCATCGCGCGCGCGCGCGAGCGCTTCGCCGCGGTCGAGCCGCTCGCCAAGCTCAACGGCGCGGTCGGCAACTACAACGCGCACCTGGCCGCCTGTCCAGACGTCGACTGGGAAGCGTTCTCGCGCCGCACGGTCGAATCGCTCGGGCTGGTGTTCAACCCGTACACGATCCAGATCGAGCCGCACGACTGGATGGCCGACCTGTTCGACGCGCTCGCCCGCCTGAACACCATCCTGCTCGATCTCGATCGCGACCTGTGGGGGTACGTGTCGCTGGGCTACTTCCGCCAGAAGCTGAAGGAGGGCGAGATCGGCTCGTCGACGATGCCGCACAAGGTCAACCCGATCGACTTCGAGAATTCCGAGGGCAACGCCGGGCTGGCCAACGCGCTGCTGCGCCATCTCGCCGAAAAGCTGCCGGTGTCGCGCTGGCAGCGCGACCTCACCGATTCGACCGTGCTGCGCAACGTGGGCGTGGCGTTCGGGCACTCGCTGCTCGCGTGGGACGCCTGCCTGCGCGGCCTGGGCAAGCTCGAGGCGAACGCCGAGCGGCTGGCGGCCGATCTCGACGCGAGCTGGGAAGTGCTGGCCGAACCGATCCAGACCGTGATGCGCCGCTACGGTGTCGAGAATCCGTACGAGCAGCTGAAGGCGCTCACGCGCGGCAAGGCGATCACGCCCGAAGCGCTGGCGGCGTTCGTCGAGCAGTTGCCGATTCCGGCCGAGGCCAAACAGCGGCTGAAGGCGCTCACGCCGGCCGACTACACCGGTAAGGCCGAGGAACTGGCGCGACGAATCTGAGTTTCGTTGGCGGGCGCATCGTGAGTCCGCCGTTCATGCCGAGGAGGGTATCGACCGATGAATGGAAAAGCCGCAATCGCCCTGGGTGCCGCAGCGCTCGTCACGGGCCTGCTGTCCGCCGGGCCGGCGATGGCTCAGTTCGCCAAGGCCGAGGACGCCGTCAAGTACCGCCAGTCGTCGTTCACGCTGATGTCGAACCACATGGGCCGGCTGGCCGCGATGGCCAAGGGCGAGCGGCCGTTCGAGGCGGCCGCGGCGCAGGACTCGGCGCGCATCATCGACGCGGTGGCCAAGCTGCCGTGGGAGGCGTTCGTTCCGGGCTCCGAGAAGGTCAAGAGCGGTACCAAACCCGAACTGTTCGCCAACCCGGCCGACGTGAAGATGCTCTCGGAGCGGCTGAACGGCGAAACGGCCAAGCTGGTGGCGGCGGCCGGCAGCCTCGATACGCTGCGCCCGCAGGTCGGCGCCACGGGCGCGGCCTGCAAGGCCTGTCACGACAAGTACCGCATCCGCTGATTCAGGCCACGCGCGTCACGAGTCCCCACACCGCTGCGGCGCTGGCGGCCAGAACCGCCAGCGCGCGCAGCCTTTCGCGTGCGCCGTCGGCGGCCGCAGGCGCGGCCACGGCGGCGCCCTCGATCGTCTTGTCGCCCACGATCATCGGGCGCACCAGCGGCTGCCTGCGCACGAAGCCGTACCAGGCGATGGCCGCCAGGTGCAGCACGATCAGCCCGATCACGACGAGGCGGTTGGCCTCGTGCACGGCGGTCAGCCAGTTGCTGGTGGCGTTGGACACCAGCACTTTCAGCGGCCCGTCCCACATGATGTCGTCGGTGGCGAACAGCCCGGTACCGACCTGCACGGCGAGCGCGAGCATCAGCGCGTAGATCGAGAAGGCGCCCAGCGGATTGTGGCCGGGGCCCTGTACGGTGCCGTCACGCAGGTAGCGCAGTGCCGCCGATGGCCTGGGCGGGAAGCTGTCGAAACGCGCGTAGCGAGGCCCGATGAAGCCCCAGGCGAGGCGAAACAGCAGCAGCGTGAGGATCGCGTAACCGAAGCGGAAGTGCCAGCCGACCGCGTTGCCGCCCAGGTTCACCGATACCAGCGAGCCGACGATGCACGCGGCCAGCGACCAGTGGAACAACCGCGTGGGCAGGTCCCAGACGCGGATCTTGCGCGCGGCCGGTTTTTCGCTGTGCATGAGTCGGGCGGGGGGGGTCCGGTGCCGTTCAGGGCAGTTCGGGCTGGCCGTCGTCCTTGCGCTTGACCGGCTTGACCAGGTCTTCGCGCTTGACGCCCAGCCACATCGCGATCGCCGCGGCGACGAACACCGACGAGTAGATGCCGAACAGGATGCCGATCGTCAGCGCCAGCGCGAAGTAGTGCAGTGCGGCGCCGCCGAAGACGAGCATCGACAGCACCATGATCTGCGTCGATCCGTGCGTGATGATGGTGCGCGAGATCGTGCTGGTGATGGCCTTGTCGATGATCTCGGGCGTGCTCGCCTTGCGGATCTTGCGGAAGTATTCGCGGATGCGGTCGAAGATGATCACCGACTCGTTGACCGAGTAGCCGAGCACCGCCAGCACCGCGGCCAGCACCGCGAGCGAGAACTCCCACTGGAAGAAGGCGAAGAACCCCAGGATGATCACCACGTCGTGCATGTTGGCGATGATCGCTGCGACTGCGAACTTCCACTCGAAGCGGATCGCCAGGTAGATCATGATGCCGACGATCACGAACAGCAGCGCCATCGCGCCGTCGGTGAACAGTTCTCGCCCCACCTGCGGGCCGACGAACTCCACGCGCCTCAACTCGACACTGGCGTCGGCGGCCTTCAGCGCGGCCATCACCTGCTCGCTCTGCGCCGCCGAGCTCTGGCCAGCGCCTTCGCGGATCGGCAGCCGGATCATCACGTCGTGCGAGGTGCCGAAATTCTGTACCAGCACGTCGGTGTAGCCGAGCGAGCCGACCGTGTCCCTCACCTTCTCGAGGTCGGCGCTCTGCGCGTAGCTGACCTCCATCACGGTGCCGCCGGTGAACTCGATCGACAGGTGCAGGCCGCGCGTGGCGAGGAAGAACACCGCCAGCAAGAACGTGATGACCGAGATCGCGTTCAGCACCTTCGCATGGCGCATGAACGGGATGTCGCGGCTGATCCGGAAGAATTCCATCTGTTCGGCCGTCCGTTGCGAGGCGCGTCAGGTTGCGGAGCCGGGCTTCCAGACCTGCCCGATCGAGACTTTCGACAGCTTGCGCCGCCGTCCGTACCACAGGTTGACCAGCCCGCGCGAGAAGAACACCGCCGAGAACATCGAGGTGAGCAGCCCGAGGCAATGCACGACCGCGAAGCCGCGCACCGGGCCGGAGCCGAAGACCAGCAATGCCAGGCCGGCGATCAGCGAGGTGATGTTGGAGTCGAAAATGGTGGCCCAGGCCCGTTCGTAGCCGGCGGCGATCGCCGCCTGCGGCGTCGCACCGTTGCGCAACTCCTCGCGCACGCGCTCGTTGATCAGCACGTTGGCGTCGATCGCCATGCCCAGCGTGAGCGCGATGGCCGCAATGCCGGGCAGCGTCAGTGTGGCCTGCAGCAGCGACAGCAGCGCGATCAGCAGCAGCACGTTGACCGCCAGCGCGAGCGACGAGATCACGCCGAACAGCATGTAGTACGCGCTCATGAACAGCGTGATCGCCACGAATCCCCACAGCGTGGAGTTGAAGCCCTTGGCGATGTTCTCGGCGCCCAGGCTCGGGCCGATGGTGCGCTCCTCGATGATCTCCATCGGTGCGGCCAGCGAGCCGGCGCGCAGCAGCAACGCGACGTCGTTGGCCTCCTGCGTGGTCATGCGCCCGGAGATCTGCACGCGGCCGCCGCCGATCTCGGTGCGGATCACCGGTGCCGTGACGACTTCGCCCTTGCCGCGCTCGATCAGCAGGATCGCCATGCGCCTGCCGACGTTCTCGCGCGTGACGTCGCGGAAGATGCGCGCCCCCTTGGCGTCGAGATTCAGGTGCACCGCCGGTTCCTGCGTCTGCGAGTCGAAGCCCGCCTGTGCGTCGTTCAGGTTCTCTCCGGTGAGGATGACCTGCTTGCGCACAAGGATCGGCTGGCCGCCGCGCTCGACGTAGCGCTCGCAGTTGAACGGCACGGTGCCGGCGGCGAGCGCCGCCACTTCCTCGGGCGACTCGCACACCATGCGCACTTCCAGCGTGGCGGTGCGCCCCAGGATGTCCTTCGCCTTGGCGGTGTCCTGCACGCCGGGCAGCTGCACCACGACGCGGTCGAGCCCTTGCTGCTGGATGACCGGCTCGGCCACGCCCAGCTCGTTGATGCGGTTGCTCAGCGTGGTGATGTTCTGTCGAACCGCGTTCTCCTGGAGCCGGAGCGCCGCTTCCGGACGGAACGCGGCGACCAGTTTCGGATCGGCGCCGTCGGTGGCGTCGGTCAGCGCCAGGTCGGGCACGCTGTCGGCGATCGCCGCGCGTGCGCGGTCGCGCGTGTCCGCCTCGCGGAAGCGGATCTCGACCGTGTCGCCCACACGCGTGATGCCCGCATGGCGCAGGTTGCGGTCACGCATCAGCGTGCGCAGGTCGCCGGCGGCGCCATCGATGCGCTTGGACAGCGCCTGCTGCATGTCGACCTGGAGCAGGAAGTGCACGCCGCCGCGCAGGTCCAGCCCGAGGTACATCGGCAGCGCGCGGATGCCCGTGAGCCAGTTCGGCGAGTTCGACAGCAGGTTGAGTGCGACGATCCAGCCCGGGTCGGCCGGGTCGGGGTTGAGCGTGCGGGCGATCACGTCGCGCGCACGCAGCTGCGTGTCGGTGTCGGCGAAGCGCGCCTTGGCGGAGTTGCCGTCGAAGAACAGCCCGGTGTTCTGGATGCCGGCGGCATCGAGCGCCGCTTCGAGGCGGCCGAGCATCGACTGGTCGATCTTGACCGTGGCCTTGGCGCTGGAGACCTGGACCGCCGGCGCTTCGCCGAAGAAGTTCGGCAGCGTGTACAGCAGGCCGAACAGCAGCGCCACCGCAAGGAGCGCGTATTTCCAGGCCGGGTATCGATTCATTCGCGTGTCCGCGAGGGTGCCCGTGCGTGCCGCGACGACTAGATCGACTTGATCGTGCCGTTCGGCAGCAGGGTCTGGATCGAGGCCTTCTGGAAGTGCATCTCGATCGCAGGATCTCCGCCCCGACCCTCGGCCGAGCGCGCCACTTCGAGCGTGACGTAACCCTCGCCGACCCGGGTGACGCGGCCGACCAGACCCCCCGACGTGATCACCTCGTCGCCCTTCTTCAGGGCATCGAGCATGGTCCGGTGCTCCTTGGCGCGCTTCATCTGCGGGCGGATCATCAGGAAGTACAGCACGACGAACATCAGGATGATCGGCAGGAAGCCGAAGATCTGCTGCTCGGCCGAGCCTCCGGACTGTGCGTATGCGGTGGAAATGAACACGGAGCGGTCTCCCGTAAACAACCTGTGATTATAGGGGGTAGCGGCAGCTAACGGCCGTGCTGGTCGATCCCGAGCGCCCGCTCGGCTGCGAAGCGGCCCCGGAAAGCCTCGAACCCGGCGGCGGCGATCGCCTCGCGCATCTGCTCCATCAGCCGCAGGTAGTAGTGCAGGTTGTGGATCGTCGCGAGCCGCGCCCCGAGGATCTCGTTGACCTTCTGCAGATGGTGCAGGTAGGCGCGCGAGAAGTGGCTGCACGCGTAGCACGCGCAGCCTTCCTCGATCGGCCGTTCGTCGTCGCGATGGCGCGCGTTGCGCAGCTTCAGGTCGCCGAAGCGGGTGAACAGCCAGCCGTTGCGCGCGTTGCGCGTCGGCATCACGCAGTCGAACATGTCGATGCCGGCGGCCACGCCGGCGACCAGGTCCTCCGGCGTGCCGACTCCCATCAGGTAGCGCGGCCGCTGCGACGGCAGGCGAGGCGCCGTGTGTCCGAGCACCCGCATCATGTCCTCCTTGGGCTCGCCCACCGACAGGCCGCCGATCGCGTAGCCGTCGAAGCCGATGTCGACCAGCCCGCCGAGCGACTCGTCGCGCAGCCGCTCGTACATGCCGCCCTGCACGATGCCGAACAGCGCGTTGGGGTTGCCGATCCGCTCGAACTCGTCGCGAGAGCGCCGCGCCCAGCGCAGGCTCAACCGCATCGACGCGGCGGCCTCGTCGGCACTGGTCGGCCGGCCTGCCGTCTCGTACGGCGTGCATTCGTCGAACACCATCGCGATGTCGGCGTTCAGCGTGCGCTGGATCTGCATCGACACCTCGGGCGTGAGGAACAGCCGGTCGCCGTTGACCGGCGAGGCGAAGCGCACGCCCTCCTCGGAGATGCTGCGCAACTGGCCGAGGCTCCAGACCTGGAAGCCGCCCGAATCGGTCAGGATCGGATGCGCCCAGCCGTTGAATCGGTGCAGGCCGCCGAAGCGCGCGATCGTGTCGGTGCCCGGGCGCAGCCACAGGTGGAACGTGTTTCCGAGGATGACCTGCGCGCCGACCTCCTCGAGTTCGCGCGGCGACATCGCCTTGACTGCCCCGTAGGTCCCCACCGGCATGAAGGCCGGCGTGTCGATCGTGCCGTGCGCGACGCGGATGCGCCCGCGCCGTGCGTGGCCGTCGGTGGCCAGCAGTTCGAAATTCAGCATGGCGCGATTATCGCCCGCCTTCTCCCCGTACAATTCGATCGGACCGGACAGGCTCGGCGGACGGTTGGACGGACGAGCTCCTGTCCGAACCACCTGGAGCCGCATATGCAAGAATCGGGGCGAGGTCTGTCGGAAGCCGAAGCGGCGCTTCGCGACGCGGCACTCGAATACCATCGCACGCCGACCCGCGGCAAGATCGCCGTAGCGCCGACCAAGGCGCTGGCCAACCAGCGCGATCTCTCGCTGGCCTACTCGCCGGGGGTCGCTTATGCGTGCCTGGCGATCGAGGACGACCCGTCGCTGGCGGCCGAGTACACGTCGCGCGCCAACCTGGTCGGCGTCATCACCAACGGCACCGCGGTACTCGGCCTGGGCGACATCGGCCCGCTCGCCGGCAAGCCCGTCATGGAAGGCAAGGGTTGCCTGTTCAAGAAGTTCGCCGGCATCGACGTGTTCGACATCGAGCTGGCCGAGCGAGACCCCGATCGGCTGGTCGAGATCATCGCGGCGCTCGAGCCGACACTGGGCGGCGTGAACCTGGAGGACATCAAGGCACCGGAGTGCTTCGCGATCGAGCGCAGGCTGCGCGAGCGCATGGGCATTCCGGTGTTCCACGACGACCAGCACGGCACCGCGATCATTTCTTCCGCAGCGCTGCTGAACGGACTGGAGCTGGTGGGCAAGCGCATCGGCGACATCCGGCTGGTCGCGTCGGGCGCGGGCGCCGCGGCGCTCGCCTGCCTGGAGATGATGGTGTCGCTGGGCGTGGATCGCGCCAACGTGCTGGTGGTCGACTCCAAGGGCGTGCTGCATGCGGGCCGGCGCGACTCGGTGGACGAATCCAAGCGGTCGTGGTGCCGCGACACGCCGGCGCGCACGCTGGCCGACGCATTGCACGGCGCCGACGTCCTGCTCGGCTGCTCGTCGCCCGGCGTCGTCGATGCGGCGATGGTCGGGACGATGGCCGCGCGGCCGATCATCCTGGCGCTGGCCAACCCGGAGCCCGAGATCCGCCCCGAACTGGCCCGCGCGGTGCGGCCAGACTGCATCATCGCGACCGGCCGTTCGGACTACCCGAACCAGGTCAACAACGTGCTGTGCTTCCCGTACATCTTCCGCGGCGCACTCGACTGCGGGGCCACGCGCATCACCGAGGCGATGAAGCTGGCCTGCGTGCGCGAGATCGCGGCGCTCGCCAAGGCCGAGGCGAGCGACGAGGTCGCCTCTGCGTATCCGGGCCAGGAGATCGTCTTCGGCCCCGACTACATCATTCCGAAGCCGTTCGATTCGCGGTTGATCCTGCGCATCGCGCCGGCGGTGGCGCGCGCGGCGGCCGAATCGGGCGTTGCCGCGCGCCCGATCGCCGACCTCGACGCGTATCGGCTGTCGCTCGGCCGCTTCGTCACCCACACCGGCCTGTTCATGCGGCCGGTGTTCGCGGCGGCGAAAGCGGCGCCCAAGCGGGTCGCCTACGCCGACGGCGAGGACGAGCGCGTGTTGCGCGCCGTGCAGACCGTGGTCGACGAGGCGCTGGCGCGTCCGATCCTGATCGGCCGGCCGGCGGTGGTCGTGCAGCACGCCGAGCGGGCCGGGCTGCGCCTCCAGGCGGGGCGCGACTACGACCTGGTCGATCCGGAAAACGATCCGCGCTTTCGCCGCTACTGGGAGGCGTACCACCGGTTGATGGCGCGCGAGGGCGTCACGCCGGAGATGGCCAAGGCCACGCTGCGCCGTTCCAATACGGTGATCGGGGCGATGATGATCCGGTTGGGCGATGCCGACGCGATGCTGTGCGGGCTGGTGGGGCGCTACGAGGCGCACCTCGAGCACGTCGAGGCGATCATCGGCCGGCGGCCCGGCGCCCCGTGCCTGGCGGCGCTCAATGCGTTGATGCTCGACAAGCACACGCTGTTCATCGCCGATACCTTCGTCAACGAGGACCCCGACGCCGAGCAGCTCGCCGGCATCGCGTTGATGGCCGCCGAGGAGGTGCGCCGCTTCGGCCTGCCGCCCAAGGTGGCGTTCCTGTCGCATTCGATGTTCGGCTCGAGCAAGCGGCCGTCCGCGCTCAAGATGCGCGCGGCGTGCGAGCGCTTCCGCGAGCTGGCGCCCGACATCGAGGTCGACGGCGAGATGCCGGGCGATGCCGCGCTGTCGGAGGAGGTTCGCAGCCGGTTCCTGATGGGATCGACGCTGTCGGGCACCGCCAACGTGCTGGTGCTGCCCAATCTCGATTCCGCCAACATCCTGTTCAACGTGCTCAAGATGACCGGCGGGCAGGGTGTCACCGTGGGGCCGATCCTGCTCGGCGCGGCCTCGCCGGCGCACATCCTCACGCCGTCGGCCACCGTGCGCAGGGTGCTGAACATGACTGCGCTGGCGGTCGCGCACACCGCGTCGGTACATGCCCGGGGCGAGGGCGCGACGACGGTGCGTCCCGGGCTCTGAACTCAGGCGTCGCCCGGCTGGGCGCGCTCGAGCAGCATCGCGTCGCCGTAGCTGAAGAAGCGGTAACGCTGCGCGATCGCGTGCGCATAGGCGTCGCGGATGCGCCCGACGCCGGCAAACGCCGACACCAGCATCAGCAGCGTCGACTTCGGCAGGTGGAAGTTGGTGAGCAGCCGGTCCACGACGCGGAAGCGGTAGCCAGGCGTCACGAACAGCCGGGTCTCGCCGCTGCCGGCGCGCACCTGTCCGTGCGCGTCGGCGGCCGATTCGAGCGTGCGTAGCGACGTGGTGCCCACCGCGACCACGCGCGCGCCGGCCGCGCGCGCGGCGGCGATGGCGTCGGCCGCGGCGGCAGGCACCTCGTAGCGCTCGGCGTGCATCCGGTGCAGCGCGAGGTCTTCCACGCGCACCGGCTGGAACGTGCCCGCGCCCACGTGCAGCGTCACGAATGCGAGGCCGACGCCGCGCTGGCGCAGTTGCGCGAGCAACGGCTGGTCGAAGTGCAGGCCGGCGGTGGGTGCCGCCACCGACCCCGGTGCGCGCGCGAATACGGTCTGGTAGCGACGCTCGTCCTCGGCGTCCGGTGCGTGCGTGATGTACGGCGGCAGCGGCAGCTCGCCGTCGCGCTCGAGCACGGCGGGGGCCGGTTCGTCGAAGCGCAGCTGCCAGAATTCGCCGATGCGGCCGACGACGGTCGCGCCGCTCGAGCGCAAAGAAAGCCGCCCACCCGGCCTGGGCGGCTTGCTCGCGCGCAACTGCACCAGCGCCTCGCATTCGCCGGTGACGCGTTCGACGAGCGCCTCGATGCGCCCGCCGCTCGCCTTGCTGCCGCGCAGCCGCG
>CAZBTE010000024.1:0-14607 GCA_964494665.1 uncultured Limnobacter sp. | reverse complement strand
GGCGCACGCGTGGCCGGACGTTCTCCGGCCGGACGATACAATCGGCGCATGCGCGTTCGGCCTGCAGCGCCCGGCGTCCGGGCACATCCGGCATGACTGCGGCCGAGCGCGCCTCGGTGCGGTTGCGCGCGGCCGTTCTCGGAGGCTCCGGGGTGGTGGCCGCGTTCAACGTCGGCAAGTTGCCGCCCGCGCTGCCGGCGCTGCAGCAGGAATTCGGCCTGTCGCTGGTGCAGGTGAGCTGGATGGTGTCGCTGTTCCTGCTCGCCTCGGCGCTGTTCGGCATCGTCGGCGGCTCGCTGGCCGATCGCTTCGATCCGCGCCGCGTCATGGTCGGCGGTCTCGCGCTCACCGCGCTCACCGGCGCGCTCGGTGCGGCCGCCCCGAGCCCCATGGTGTTGCTGGTCAGCCGCGCGCTCGAGAGCGTGGCGTTCCTGCTCACCGTGCTGCCCGGCCCGGCGCTGCTGCGCCAGACGGTGCCGGCCGCCTCGCTGCGCGGCTGGCTGGGCGCCTGGGCCACCTACATGCCCACGGGCATGGGCGCCGCGCTGTTCCTGGCGCCCGCGCTGATGGCGCTCGCCGGCTGGCGTGGCGTCTGGGTGTTCTGCGCGGCACTGGCCGCGCTGTGGGCGGTGCTGGTGGCGCTCACGCAGCCGCCCCACGAGGCGCGCGCTGCGCCGCGTTCGCCGGTCCTCACGTCGGTGCGCGAAACCCTGCGCTCGCCGGGTCCGTGGCTGCTGGCGCTGTGCTTCGGTTTCTATGCCGGGCAGTTCACCGGGATCTTCGCGTTCCTGCCCACCGTGTACCGCGACGCCGGCATCTCCGCGCAACTGGGCGCCTCGCTGACCGCGTTGGCGGTGCTGAGCAATGGCGGGGGCGGGCTTGCGGCCGGACTGCTGCTGCAGCGTGGCGTGGACCGCGCGACGCTGATCGTCGTGGTCGGCGTCGTGATGGCGTCGTGCGCATGGGTCGCATTCGGCACCGACATCGGTTTCGGGTGGCGCTATGCGGCGATCGTGCTGCTGTCGACCGTCGGCGGGCTCATCCCCGGCACGCTGTTCGCGTCCGCGCCGTTCTACGCACCGTCGGCGGCAGCGGTGTCGACCACTGTCGGGCTGGTGCAGCAGGGTTCGGGTGCCGGGCAGATCCTGCTGCCGCCGGTGATTGCCGCGCTGGCCCAGTACAGCGGCGGCTGGACGCTCACCTGGGTGGCGACCGGGCTGGCTGCGATGATGACGGTAGCGATCGGGCTGGCGATCCGGCGCTACGACGTGCGCCGGCGGCGCTGAGCGCGCGCTGCGCTCAGTCGTCGAGTAGCCGGCGCGCGCGTTCGAGATCGGGCGCTACGGCGGCTTGCGCGCCGCCAGGCGCCTCGGCGGCGGGCGCGCCCGCGGCCCGGCTGCGCCGCTGGATGCGCCACCAGGCGAGCGCGCCCACGACCAGCAATCCGAACGGGCCGAGCCACAGCAGCCAGGTATTGCTCTGCACCGGCGGGCGGTACAGCACGAAGTCGCCATAGCGAGCGACCAGGAAGCCCTTGATCTCGTCGTCGCTGCGCCCGGCGACGATCATCGTCTCGACCTGGCGGCGCAGGTCACCGGCGAGCTCGGCGTTCGAATCGGCCAGCGTCTGGTTCTGGCACACCAGGCAGCGCAGCTCCTCGGCGAGGTGCTGGTAGCGCGCACGCTGCTCGGGTGTCTCGAGCAGGTCGGCATCGGTGGGCTCGCCGCCGGAAGCCGCGTGCGCCGTGCCGCCGGCCAGCAGCAGCGCGGCAAGCAGCGCAGCGAGCGCGAGCCACGCCATTGCCGCGCGCCAGGGCGCGATCGCCCCTGCGCCGGCCGGGCGCCCGTCGCATGCGCGCATCAGGCGTCCTTCAGCCGCTTCGCCATCGGCAGCAGCTTCGTCTTCAGCACTTCGGGCGTGACCGGCCCGACGTGCTTGAAGCGGATGATTCCCTGCTTGTCGATCAGGAAGGTCTCGGGCGCCCCGTAGACCCCGTAGTCGATCGCCACGTTGCCCTTGATGTCGGTGATCACCACCGCGTACGGATTGCCCAGCTTGCGCAGCCAGGCAATCGAGTTCTCCGGCATGTCCTTCCAGGCCAGGCCGACGATCGGCAGCGTGCCTTCGCGGGCGAGATCGTTGAACAGCGGGTGCTCGACCTGGCAGCCGGCGCACCAGGAGCCCCACACGTTGAGCAACCAGACCTGTCCGCGCATCGCCTCGGGCGACCAGGTGCGCGACAGGTCGTGCGTGACCGGCAGCGAGAACACCGGTGCAGGCTTGTCGATCAGCGGCGAGGGAATCTCGCGCGGATCACGATCGAGCCCGCGCAGCAGGAACCACGTGATCGCCACGAAGATCGCCACCGGCAGCGCGAAACGCAATGCCCTCATCGCTGCCTGCTCCCTGCGCGATTCATCTCACGCCCGTTCATGCCGCCTGTCCGGCCGCCGAAGCCATGGCTTCGCGCTCGGCGAGGCGACGCCGGTAGCGCCGGTCGGCCGCGGCGACGAACCCGCCGATCGCCATCAGCACGCAGCCGATCCAGATCCAGTTCACGAACGGCTTGACGTGCACGCGCACCACCCACGCGCGTGCGTCGAGCGGCTCGCCCATCGACACGTAGACGTCGCGCAGCAGGCTGCGGTCGATCGCCGCCTCGGTCATCGGCATCTCGGAGGCACGATAGATGCGCTTTTCCGGCGCGAGGACGCGGAACGCCGGGCCGTCGGCGCCGGCACGGCGCAGTTCGAAGCGCCCGCGCGTTGCATCGTAGTTGGGCCCGGTGACCTGCTCCAGGCCGACGAAGCGAACGTCGTAGCCGCCCATCTCGACCTGCTGGCCGACCTCCATGCGCACTTCGCGTCCGTCCTCGTAGCTGTTGACCATCGTCACGCCGAGCACGAAGGCGGCCACGCCGAGATGCGCGAAGTGCATGCCCCACGCGCTCGCAGGATGCAGCCGCGCGCGGCGCAGCGACAGTCGGCCGTCCGGCCCGCGCAGCATGTCGCCCACCGCGATCGCCACGCACGCGATGATCCACAACACGAACATCAGGCCGAGGCTGGTCATGGGCCGGAAACCGTCGAGCGTGAGCGGCAGCAGCAGCGCTGCGATCACGGCCACCGCGAGTGCCCAGCGCAGGCGCGCGACCAGGTCGGGCAGCTCGGCCTTCTTCCACCGCGCCAACGGTCCGATGCCCATCAGGAACAGAGCCGGCGCCATCAGCGGGAAGAACACCGAATCGAAGTAGGGCGGACCAACCGAGATCTTGCCCATGTCGAGCGTGTCGAGCACCAGCGGGTAGAGCGTGCCGAGCAGCACCGCGGCCGTCGCGACGGTCAGCAGCACGTTGTTGGCCAGCAGCAGCGATTCGCGCGACACCAGTGCGAAGTCGGACCCGCGCCCGATCGCGGGCGCGCGCCAGGCGAACAGCAGCAGCGAGCCGCCGACCACGATCGCGAGGAAGATCAGGATGAACACGCCGCGTGCCGGATCGGTGGCGAATGCGTGCACCGACGTGAGCACGCCCGAGCGAACCAGGAAGGTGCCCAGCAGGCTCAGGCTGAAGCCGAGGATCGCCAGCAACACGGTCCAGCTCTTGAACGCGCCGCGCTTCTCTGCCACCGACAGCGAATGGATCAGCGCGGTGGCGATCAGCCAGGGCATGAACGACGCGTTCTCGACCGGATCCCAGAACCACCAGCCGCCCCAGCCGAGCTCGTAGTAGGCCCAGAACGACCCCAGCGCGATGCCCAGCGTGAGGAAGCACCAGGCGACGGTGGTCCACGGACGCGCCCAGCGCGCCCAGGCCGCATCGAAGCGTCCGCCGATCAGGCCTGCGATCGAGAACGCGAACGCCACGGCCAGCCCGACGTAGCCCATGTAGAGGAGCGGCGGATGGAACACCATGCCGACGTCCTGCAGCAGCGGGTTCAGGTCGCGTCCGTCGGGCGGCGGCGGCACCAGCCGCTCGAAAGGGTTGGACGTGAACAGCAGGAACAGCAGGAACCCGATGGAGACCAGCCCCATCGTGGAGAGGATGCGCGCGCGCAGCACCGTCGGCAGCGACGTCGAGTAGATCGCGACCGCGCCGGTCCAGCACGCGAGGATCACCACCCACAGCAGCATCGAGCCCTCGTGCGAGCCCCAGGTCGCGGCGATCCGGTATTGCAGCGGCAGATGCAGGTTCGAATGGCTGGCGACCAGCGCGACGCTGAAATCGTTGTCGACGAACAGCGCGCCCAACGACAGGAACGCGGCGAGCGACAGCGCCGCCAGCGCGAACGCGCCCGGGCGGTCGATCGCCATCAGGCGCGCGCCGGTCGATCCGCCGACGAAGCTGCCGAGCATGGGCAGCACGCCCAGAGCCAGCGAGACCGCCAGCGCAAGTGCCAGCGTGAACTGTCCAAGCTCGGCAATCATGTCCGCCTCACTTCTTGTCGGGGGCCTGCTGGAACTGTGCCGGCGCGCCCACCGGATGGCCGGCGCGCCGCAGCGCCTCGGCCGCCTCGGGCGGCATGTAGTTCTCGTCGTGCTTGGCCAGCACCTCGCGCGCCTTGAAGCTGCCGTCGTTCTCCAGCGTGCCCTGCGCGACGACGCCGCGTCCCTCGCGGAACAGGTCGGGCAGGATCCCCGTGAAGGCGACGTCGATCGCTTTCACGTTGTCGGTGACGCGGAACGTGACCGTCGTGCCGTCGCCGACGCGCTTGACGCTGTCGGGCTCGACCAGCCCGCCGATGCGGAACGGCTTGCCCCGGGGTGCTTCGCCGTCGGCGATCTGCGTGGGGGTGAAGAAGAACACCAGGTTGCTGCGGAACGCATTCAGGACCAGCGTGGCCGCGACGGCCAGCGCGGCGAGTCCGGCCACGATCCACAGCATGCGCTTGTGACGCGGTTTCATCGATCCGATTCCCCGGGACCGGCCGCCCGCGACAGCGAGCGTTCGGCGCGCATGTCCAGCGCGCGCCGCCAGCTCTCGCGCCGATGCCGGCGTAGCCAGACCAGTTCGACGATCAGTGCGATCGCCAGCATTCCGTACGAGCTCCACACGTAGAACCCGTAACCGCCCATCGCGAGCCATTCGCTCATCGCGACGCCGCTCCCTCGACGGTCGGTGTTGCCGCTTCGGCCTTACCCAACTCGCCCACCCAGCCGCTGAGCGCCTCGCGCTCGATGATGATGCTGCGCACCCGGTACAGCGCCACCGCGATGGTGTAGGCCCAGGCGGCGAACGTCATCACCAGCATCGCGACCAGCATCGTCTGCGCCATCTTCGGAGCGGCCGTCATGGAAATGCTCGAGCCCTGATGCAGGGTGTTCCACCAGCGCACCGAGAAGTAGATGATCGGTACGTTGATCACGCCGACCAGCGCCAGCAGTGCCGAGGCGCGATCGGCGCGCCGCGGATCGTCGATCGAGGCGCGCAGCGCGATGAAGCCGAGGTACAGGAACAGCAGGATCAGCGTCGACGTCAGCCGGGCGTCCCAGACCCAGTAGGTGCCCCAGGTGGGCCGGCCCCAGAAGGCGCCGGTCCAGAGGGAGACGAATGCGAACATGGCGCCCGTGGGCGCCAGCGCCTGGGCCATCATCGCCGACAGCCGCGTGTTGAACGCGAGCGACATCGCGCACCAGAACGCCATCACCAGGTAGGTGAACATCGCCATCCACGCCGCAGGCACGTGGATGAAGATGATCCGGTAGGCCTCGCCCTGCTGCCAGTCGGTGGGTGCGACGAAGAAACCGATGTACAGGCCGACGACGGCGAGGATCGCGGCGGCGGCGGCGAACCACGGCACCAGCGTGCCGGCGAGCGGGTAGAAGCTGGCCGGCGATGCGAAGCGGAACCAGGGGCTGCCGGAGCTGGGCGAAACGGTGTTCATTCGTGCGCGATTCTAACCGCCAGCGCCCCGGCAGCCGGCCCGAGTACCCACGCTACGATCAAGCCTGCGCCGAGCAGCGAGAAATGCGCGTCGGCCCCCAGGCCCGAGACGTACGACTCGACCGAACCGGCGCCGAAGATCAGCACCGGCACGGCCAGGGGCAGCACGAGCAGCGCAAGCAGCGACGAGCCGCCGCGCGCGCCGAGCGTGAGCGCCGCGGCGATCGCCCCCAGCCACGACAGGATCGGGGTACCCAGCGCGAGCGAGGCGGCCAGCACCCCGATGGTGTCGGACGACAGGCCGAACTGCAGCCCGACGACCGGCGCGAGCAGCACCAGCGGCACGCTGGTAGCCAGCCAGTGCGCCAGCACCTTTCCGGCCACCAGCGCCGCCAGCGGCGCCGGGGCAAGCACCATCTGCTCGAGCGTGCCGTCGCCGTGGTCGGCGGCGAACAGCCGCGACAGCCCCAGCAGGCTGGCCAGCAGCGCGGCCACCCAGGCGATGCCGGGGGCGATCGAGCGCAACAGCGTCGGATCGGGGCTCACCGCGAGCGGGAACAGGCTGGTGACCAGCAGGAAGAAGACGATGATGACGGCCAGTTCGGCACGCGAGCGCATTGCCAGGCGCAGGTCGCGCACACAGGCCCACCACAGGGCGCCGAAGACGCCGGTCGCCGCGCTGGCGATCACGTTGCCCTCATGCCGCGAGTTCACCCAGGTTGAGCATCAGCGGCGGGCTCGCGCACGGAAGCGGCTGGTGGGTGGCGACCAGCGCCAGGCCGCCCTGCTGCAGGTGCACGTCGAGCAGGCTGCCCAGCGTGCGAAGGCCGTTGGCATCGAGTGCGGTGCCGGGCTCGTCGAGCAGCCACAGCGGGCGCCGCGACATCGACAGGCGCGCCAGCGACAGCCGGCGGCGCTGGCCTGCGGACAGCCGCCCGAACAGCAGGCGCACCTGCCGCTCCAGGCCCACGCGGGCGAGTACCGCGTCGAGTTCGCGCGGCTCGGGCGTCGAGCCGTCGAGCGTCGCCTGCAGCAACAGGTTCTCGCGCACGTCCAGGCTGTCCTTCCAGCCCGCCGCGTGGCCCTGGTACAGGCAGTCGGTGCGCCAGCCTGCCGCGTCGGCGCGGCGCGGGGCACCGCGCCAGCGGACTTCGCCGCCCACCGGTCGCGTGAGCCCGGCGATCGCCCGCAGCAGCGTCGACTTGCCGCTTCCGTTGGGGCCCACCAGCATCATCCAGCGCGAGCGCGGCACACGCAGGTCGAGCCCGGCGAACAGGGTGCGATAGCCGGCCGCGCAGGAAAGCGCGCGGGTCTCGAGTCCGTCGAAGTCCGGCGCGCTGCTCAAGGCGTGACCACGCGATCGATCACGATCGTCACGTCGCGCTGCCCCGGGTCGATTCCGGTGACCTGGCCGTAGAGGTCGCCCGGCTGGCGCATCGCGTTGCCGCTTCGGCTGAGCCGCGCCTCGACGGAAAGCTTGCCGGTCGTCGCCAGCGGTCGCGACGGATCCATTGCGTGCGTGTCGTCGATCGAAAACGGCATCGGCAGCTGCGCGTTGGGCTCGCGCAGCACGGCGATCGGGATCGGCGGACCACCGGCCTGGCGCACGATCACGAACAGCGTGCCTTCCTTGCCGGCCTCGGCGGCCAGCCCGGCGTCGATCGACACGGTGCCGGTCACGCCGGAGGCTGCCTGATCGACTTTCGGTGCGGCCCGCGCGTCCGGTGCGGGCGCCGTGCCGCGCTGCGCGATCTCGGCATCGATGCGTTCGAGCACCTGGGCGATCTGGATCGCGTCTTCGCTTCCGGCCGCCAGGCCTTCGTGCAGTTGCCTGAGGTAGTCGCGCGCGCGCTCCAGGTTGCCGAGCCGGTATTGCGCGGCGCCCATCAGCGCAATTGCCTTCGGTTCACGGGGATCGGCCGCGAGCGCCTGTTCGAGCAGTGCCAGCGGTTGGCCGGTGAAGTTGCCGCCGGCCAGCAGTGCAGCCGACTCGGCGTAGTCGGCGAGCAGCCGCGCGTCGGGGGCGAGCCGGCGCATGGCCTGCTCGAACGCCTTCACCGCCTCGGCATGCCGCCCCTGGATCTTGCGCGCCTCGGCCAGCAGTGCCCACGCTTCGCCGTCTTCGGGGTTCTCGCGGGTGCGCTTCTCGAAGCCGGCGATCATCGCCTCGACGTCGCTCGCGTGCAGCGGTTGGTCGGCACGCAGGTCGACCCCCACCAGCTCCGGCGCCCCCACCCGCTGGTACACGCCCACCGCCAGCAGCGGGACCAGCACCACCAGCAGCGCCGCGATCGAGCGCGGAATCGCCCGCGAAGCGGTCGCGCCGGCGGCGCGCGCCGAGGCATCTCCCGGGCTGCCGGGCAGATCCTCGGCGACCTGGCGGAGCAGGTCGGCCTGCGCCTGGGCGGCCTCGGCATCGCCGAGGCGGCCGGCCGCATGCTCACGCTCGATTTCGTGCTTTCGATCGCGAAAGACTGCGAGGCGGCGGCGTTCGTCCTCGCTCGCGTCGACCTGGGAAGGCACGCGGCCGGTCAACAGCGGCCAGACAATGGCCACCGTCACCACCAGCGTGGCGACAGCAATGGAGACCCAAAGCAGCATCGACGGGGGCCGGCCGGGCGGCGCGGCAACGGATAGTCAAATCAGCGCGGATTGTCGCACACGACGCAGCGCTCACCGCCTAGAAGGGCAGCCGTCCGCTGGCGAGCTGTTCGCCGAGTACGCCGAGGAAGCGGCTGCAGGCCCGCAGCTGCTCGATCTCTACGTACTCGTCGGGCTGGTGCGCGACGCGAATCTGTCCCGGCCCGCAAACGATGGTCGGTATTCCGATCTCCTGCAGGATGCCGGCCTCGGTCCCGAAGCTGACGCGGCCCGCAGCCAGGTGGCCGCACAACGGCATGATCGCCTGCGCCAGGTACACGTTGCCGCGCTCGTCGAGCGCCGGCGTGTCGAAGATCTCCTCGAAGGTGATCGCGGCGTCGGGCGAGACCGCGTGCATCGCCGGCAACAGCACGGTGTCGCAATGGCGGCGGATCGGGTCGAGCACATCGGCGCTGCGCGTGCCGGGAAGCGTGCGGATCTCGAGCAGGAACTCGCAGTCCTTCGCGGTGATGTTGTGCGCGGTGCCGCCCTCGATGCGCCCGACGTGCACGCTGGTGTGCGGGAACTCGAAGCCGTCGTGCCGGGCTGCCGCGTTCAGGCGTTTCTGCAGCGCATTGACGAACACGATGATCTCGGCAGCACACTCGACCGCCGACACGCCCTGGTCGCGCAGCGACGAGTGCACCGAGTGGCCGCGCACCTTCACGCGGTAGCCGGCGGTGCCCTTGTTGGCGATCACCACCTGCATCGAGGTCGGCTCGCCGATGATGCACGCGGCCGGCCGCGTTGGCGCGGCGGCCAGGTGCGCCGCGAGCTGGCGCATGCCGTGCATGTTGCTCTCTTCGTTGTACGACAGGGCCACGTGCAGCGGCGTGTCCAGTCGGGCGTGCGCGAGCCGCGGCGCGGCCTCGAGCACGCAGGCGATGAAGCCCTTCATGTCGGCGGCGCCGCGCGCGTGCAGGCGGCCGTCGCGCTCGGTCAGCGTGAACGGATCGGAACTCCACGCCTGTCCGGTGACCGGCACGACGTCCGAGTGGCCCGACAGCATCAGCCCGGGCCGGTCTTCCGGGCCGATGGTGGCGAACAGGTTGGCCTTGCCGGGCTCGTCGCCGTGCTGCACCAGCACGCGGATGCCGCTCGCCTCGAGCCGCTCGGCGGCCCAGTCGATCAGCGCGGCATTCGGATGCGAGCTGACCGTGTCGAACGCGACGAGCCGCCGCAGCGTCTCGATGACGGGTGCAATGTCCATGTGCGTGATTCCGTGCTCCATCGGGTCTGAAGATACCCCGTGCCCGCCACGGCGTCACGACGCGCCGTCTCGCGCTAAAGTCCGCACACCGCGGCGCACGCCGCAGTGACGAGGGCGGTTTCGTGACGATCGTGGCCTGCGACTGGATCATCGTCGGTGCCGGCATTGCCGGGGCGTCGCTTGCATACCGGCTGGCGCCGCACGGGCGGGTGGTGCTGCTCGAGCGCGAGTCGCAGCCCGGCTACCACGCCACCGGTCGCTCGGCGGCGCTGTACCTCGAGAGCTACGGACCGGCGCAGGCCAGGGCGCTCACGCTGGGTAGCCGCGAGTTCTTCGTCGCGCCGCCGCCGGGGTTCGCCGAGCGCCCGCTCCTGACGCCGCGCGGCGCGCTGGCGATCGGCACCGCGCAGCAGCAGGCGCTGCTCGATGCTCACCACGAGGCGGTGCGCGCGCTCGGCGTGGCGGTGCAGCGGCTCGACGCGCGCGAGGCGCGTGCCCGCGTGCCGGTGCTGCGCGAAGACGTGGTGGCCGGTGGCGTATTCGAACCCGATGCGATGGACATCGATGTCGATCTTCTGCTGCAGGGTTACCTGCGTGGCGCGCGCCGTGCCGGTGCCTCGGTGCAGTGCGGCGTCGCGGTGAGCGCAATCGAGCGCGATGGCGAGGACTGGATCGTCTCGGACGGCCAGCGCAGCTGGCGCGCTCCGGTGGTCGTGGATGCGGCGGGCGCCTGGGCCGACCAGCTGGCTGCGCTCGCCGGCGTCGCACCGATCGGCTTGCAGCCGCGGCGTCGCACGGCCTTCCTGTTCCGACCGCCCGAGGGGCTGGATCCGCGCCGGCTGCCGTGCTTCATCGCCGTCGATGAGTCGTTCTACGTGAAACCGGACGCAACGATGCTGCTCGGCTCGCCGGCAAACGCCGATCCGGTCGCACCGCACGACGTGGTGGCCGAGGAGCTCGATGTCGCCGTCGGCATCGATCGAATCGAGCACTTCACCACGCTCGGCATCCGGCGCCCGACCCACGTGTGGGCGGGCCTGCGCTCCTTCGTCGCCGATGGCGGTCTGGTGGGCGGCTTCGACGCGCAGGCGCGCGGCTTCTTCTGGCTGGCCGGGCAGGGGGGCTACGGCATCCAGACCTCGGCCGCGATGAGCGAGGCTTGCGCGGCGCTGGTGCGCGGCCGACCCCTGCCGCAGCGCCTGCGCGACCTGGGATTGAGCGAAGCGGCGCTCGGTCCGGCGCGCCTGCGCGAAGCCTGATGCGCCCTGCTATTCCTCTTCGCGCGGCCGCCAGGCGCTGCGAAGGCGGCTCTGCACGTTCGGCGGAGCTTCCTCGTAGCCGAGCAACTCGAGCGAGTAGCTGCCCTGTCCGCCGGTGATGGCCTTGAGCCGGCCCTGGAAATCGGTCAGCTCGGCGAGCGGCGCACGCGCGCTGACGGTAGCCATGCCGGCTCGTGCATTGCCGGTGCCCGATACCTGGCCGCGTCGCGCGGACACCTCGCCGGAAACCGAGCCGATCGACTCCTGGGGAATCGTCAGCTCGAGCGCCACGATCGGCTCGAGCACGATCGGGCGCGCCTTCGTGGCCGCGTCGAGAAAGGCCTTGCGCCCGGCGGTAATGAAGGCGATCTCCTTGCCGTCGACCGGATGGCTCTTGCCGTCGTAGACAGTCACCTGGACATCCTGGACCGGAAAACCGGCGATCGCGCCGCCTGCGAGTGCCTGCCGCACGCCTTTCTCGACCGCCGGAATGAAAACGCCGGGAATCGCTCCTCCCTTCACTTCGTCGACGAAGCGGAAGCCTTCGCCCCGCGCCAGTGGCGCCACGCGCAGGAACACCTCGCCGAACTGCCCTGCGCCTCCGCTCTGCTTCTTGTGCCGGAAGTGACCTTCGGCTGCGCCGCCGATCGTCTCGCGATAGGGAATCGTCGGCGGGTGCGACTCGACCTCGAGCTTGTATTGCGAGCGGATGCGCTCGAGCACGCGCCCGACGTGCAGCTCGCCCAGGCCGCGGATCACTGCCTCGTGCGTGACCGGATCGTGCTCGACGCTCAGGCTGGGGTCCTCCGACATCATGCGATGCAGGATTTCGGCCAGCTTCTGCTCCTCGCCGCGCCGTTTGACCCGCACCGCCAGTCCGTAGACCGCGTGCGGCAGCGGCAGCGGGCGGAAATGGATGGCGGCGTCTTCGGGTGCGTCGTGCAGCACGGCGTCGAACGCAAGCTCGTCGATCTTCGACAGCGCGCAGATCTCCCCCGGTCCGGCGGCGTCGATCGTGCGGGTCTGGCGACCCTGCAGCAGCATCGGCGTGCCGGCCTTGACGGCCTTGCGGCCCTCGCCGACGTAGAGCAGCGTCTCGGGGGTGATCGTCCCCTGGTGCACACGCACGACGCCGATGCGCCCGACGTACGGGTCGATTTCGATCTTGAACACGTGTGCGAGCACGTGATCGCGTCGATCGTGCGTGGCGTTGAACGATTCGGCGCGTTCCCGGTCTCCGCCCGGCCAGCGTTCGAACAGCGGCGGATTGCCTTCGAGCGGGTTCGGCGCGAGGCGCACGATGAAGTCGCTCAGCGCGGCCATGCCGGCGCCGGTGCGCGCCGACACGAACAGGATCGGCACGATGTGCGCTTCGCGCAGCGCGCGCTCGAACGCATCGTGCAGGGTCGGATCGTCGATCGTCTCGCCCGAGAGATAGCGGTCGGTGAGCGCGTCGTCCACCTCGACCACCTGTTCGACCAGCGCGCGGTGCGCCGATTCGACGCTTCCGAAATCGGTGGGCCGGCCGCTGGGCGCGAAGAAGCAGTCGGCCACGTCGCGGCCGCCGTCCACCGGCAGGTTCAGCGGCAGGCACTCCTGCCCGAGCGCGCCGCGCAACTCGTCCACGCGGGCCGGCAGGTCGACCTCCTCGGCGTCGATGCGGTTGACGACGATGAAGCGGCACAGCCGGCGCGTTTGCGCCCACAGCGCCATGCGCGCGGTCGACAACTCGATGCCGTGCTGCGCGTTGACGACGATGGCTACCGATTCGACCGCATCGAGCGCGGCCATCGCGCGTCCGGCGAAATCGGGATAGCCGGGGGTGTCGAGCAGGTGCACGCGCACGCCATCGCGCTCGAAATGCGCGCACGCCACCTTCAGCGAGTGCCCGTGCTCCCTCTCGAGCGGATCGTAGTCGCAGACCGTATTGCCGCGCTCGATCGCTCCTGCACCCGTGGTGGCGCCGTTGGCGGCCAGCAGCGCCTCGATCAGCGTGGTCTTGCCGACGCCGGCATGGCCGACGAAGGCCAGTGTTCGCAGATTCGCACTGGGGTGCGCGGGCATGCGGGATCCTCCTGGGCTTGCGGGCGTCGTAGCCGACACCGAAGCATGACCGCATGCGGGCGAACCGCGCAAGCCTGCGTCGTCGCGGGCAACCCTGTATAGTGTCGCCATTGTGCGTCGCACCATCGTCGGTACCTTACCGGCGGCGTTGAGGCGATCGCCCCTCACCGTCCCGGATCTCCCGACATGAATTTCACCGAACTGGGCATCGGCGCGCCGATGCTCGATACGCTCGTTGCCGCCGGCTATACGAGCCCGACCGCCGTGCAACAGGCTGCTATCCCGGCTGCCCTGTCGGGCTGCGACCTGCTGGTGTCCTCGCATACCGGCAGCGGCAAGACCGCGGCGTTCATCCTTCCCAGCCTGCAGCGGTTCGCCGGCACGCCGGGCCGCGCAGGACGCGGGCCGCGCGTGCTGGTGCTCGCGCCGACGCGCGAACTGGCGATGCAGGTCAACAAGGCGGCGCTGACCTACGGCCAGGGCCTGCGTCACCTGCGCACGGTCACCCTGGTGGGCGGCACGCCGTACGGCCAGCAGATCCGGATGCTCGAGCGACCGGTCGACGTCGTGGTCGCGACGCCGGGTCGCCTGCTCGACCACATGCAAAGCGGACGCGTCGATTTCTCGCGGCTGGAGACGCTGGTCCTCGACGAGGCCGACCGAATGCTCGACATGGGCTTCCTGGCCGACATCGAGGCGATCGTCGCGCGCACCCCGCCGAGTCGCCAGACGCTGCTGTTCTCGGCCACGCTCGACGGCGTCGTCGGCCAGCTGGCGCGCCGGCTCACGCGCGACCCGCAGCGCATCGACATCGCTGCGACGCCGAGCCGGCAGGCCGACATCGAGCAGGTGCTGCTGTTCGCCGACGACATGGCGCACAAGACGCGGCTGCTCGATGCGCTGCTGCGCGACACCGGCATGCAGCAGTGCGTGGTGTTCGCCGCGACGAAGCGCTCGACCGAAGAACTGTGCGGCTTGCTCGCCGACAGCGGCTTCAGCGTCGCTGCGTTGCACGGTGACATGCAGCAGGGCCAGCGCACCCGTACGCTGCAGCGGTTGCGCGACGGCCATACGCAGGTGCTGGTCGCGACCGATGTCGCGGCACGCGGCATCGACGTGGCCGGCATCAGCCACGTGATCAATTTCGATGCGCCACGACAGGCCGAAGACTACGTGCACCGGATCGGTCGCACCGGGCGGGCCGGCCGCAGTGGTGTGGCGGTGACGCTGATGGGCCACCACGAGAAACACCGCTTGCGCGACATCGAGCGCTACACCGGCCAGTCGATCCGCATCGACGTGATCCCGGGGCTCGAACCCCGGCCGCGTGCGCTGCGCCCGGCTGGCAGGCCGGCCCACCGCGGGCGCGCTTCGTCGCCGTCCGGCGCGCGCGGGCGCCCGGGTGCCGGCGAGCGCGCCGGTCGCGGGGACTACGGCGGGGGCGGACAGCGGCGCAGCGCGCGCTGACGCGCGCCGTCCGGTCGTTGCCGCGACGCGTTCAGGCGGCGGGGTTCGCCAGGACGGTGCCGCGGCATTCGCCGAAGCCGATGCGC
>CAZBTE010000023.1:0-14909 GCA_964494665.1 uncultured Limnobacter sp. | reverse complement strand
GCGAAGCCGGCGAGATCGTATTCGCCGGGCGGATACATGTCGGGCATCTCGGCCGTCTCGCCGCCGATCAGCGCGCAGCCGGCCTGCTCGCAGCCACGCGCGATGCCGCCGATCACGCGCGCCGCCACGTCCACGTCGAGCTTGCCGCAGGCGAAGTAATCGAGGAAGAACAGCGGCTCGGCGCCCTGCACCAGGATGTCGTTGACGCTCATCGCCACCAGGTCGATGCCCACGGTGTCGTGGCCGTCCAGCGCGAATGCGACCTTGAGCTTGGTGCCCACGCCGTCGGTGCCCGACACCAGCACCGGTTCACGATAGCGCCGGGGCACTTCGAACAGCGCGCCGAAGCCGCCGATCCCGCCGAGCACGCCGTCGCGCAACGTGCGCCGCGCCAGCGGGCGGATCCGGTCGACCAGCGCTTCGCCGGCATCGATGTCGACGCCGGCGTCCCGGTAGGAGAGCGAAGAGGGTGACTTGGTGGAGCCCATGGCGACCCGGTCGATGATGGCGCGCCTGCGGCGGCCGATAGAATGGCGGCTTCGATGCGCCCGCCCGGGCGACCATCGCCTTCCTGTCGGCACGATTGTAGCCGGTCGGTGGCGGGTTCCCGGCCGCTCCGGTGCGTCCTTCGCCGACCGGCAACGACGATTCCGAGACCATGCCCCTGACCGCCCGCCAGCGCCAGACGTTGCTGTGGACCGTGGTCGCCGCACTGCTGGTGTGGGCGCTGGTGGTGCTCGGCCAGGTGCTCACGCCGTTCGTCGCGGCGGCGGTCCTGGCGTACGTGCTGGCTCCGGCCGTGGGCTGGCTGCAGCGCCGGCGCGTGCCGCGACTGCTTGCGGTCGGCCTGGTGATCCTGCTCGCCTCGCTGGCGCTGCTGGCGCTCGTGCTGATCCTCGTGCCGATCACCCAGCAGGAGGTCGCACTGATCCGCCGTCAGTTCCCGACACTGGCCGCGTCGATCTCCGAGCGCCTGCTGCCCTGGCTCGAGCAGACGTTCGGATTGCAGATGAAGCTCGACGTCGCCTCGATGCGCGAGTGGCTGGCCGGCCAGCTGGCCGACAGCGGCACCGACTGGATGGCGACGCTGCTGGCTTACGCCAAGTCGGGCTGGGGTGCCGCGCTGCAGGTCGTCGGCACGGTGCTGCTGGTGCCGGTGGTGCTGTTCTACCTGCTCGCAGACTGGCCGGCGCTGGTGGCGCGCGCGCGCACGCTGGTGCCGCCGCGCTGGATGCAACCGATGGACGAAGTGCTCGCGGAAACCGATTCGCTGCTCGGGCAGTACCTGCGCGGCCAGTTGCTGGTGATGCTGTCGCTGTCGGTGTGGTTCTCGGCGGCGCTGTTCGTGGCCGGCTTCGACCTGTGGCTGCCGATCGGCGTGCTGAGCGGGCTGCTGATCTTCATCCCCTATCTCGGCTTCGCCACCGGCTTCGTCTTCGCGCTGATCGCCGGCATGCTGCAACTCGGGCCGCTGGCGGGGCTTGTCTGGGTGTCGGCGATCTACGGCATCGCGCAGGCGGTCGAGAGCACCTGGCTCACGCCGCGACTGGTCGGCGAGCGCATCGGCCTGCATCCGGTGGCGGTCATCTTCGCGCTGCTGGCATTCGGCTCGCTGTTCGGGTTCGTCGGCGTGCTGCTGGCGCTGCCGCTGGCGGCAGTGACGGCGGTGGGGCTGCGGCGGCTGCTGGCGGCGTGGCAGACGAGCGAGTTCTATCACCGTGGCTGAGGGGCGCTTGTTGTTCCGGCCTGCGTACGCCCTTGCCTGGCTTGGCGCGTTCGCCGCAGGCGCCGGCGGGGTGCCGGGGCGTGCGGGCGCCGGCCGGGCCGCGCGATCACTGCGGCGGTCGGTGCTTCGCACCGACTCCCCTGTGCTGCTCGTCCCGGGGTCGCGCGGCGAAACTCGCTTCGCGGGCTGCGCCCGCTGCGCTCGAACAGATCGCCGCGAGTCAGATTTTACGAGGCGCGCTGCGCGCGCCGACCCCGGGACTGCGCTGCTCGGCGCCGCAGACATCGCGCGGCCCGGCCGGGGCCCGCACCCCCCGGCACCCCGCCGGCGCCTGCCGCTCGAGCAGCGTCGCTGGCGTTCGAGCCGGAAATCTGCGCGGTCCCCCCGAACACCACAACGATGCCGGCAAAGGCGCGGGTCGCCCGCCGGGGGCGCGCCTGTGCGCAGCCGAGAAGCGCAGCAGCACCGGCGGCGCGCGCAGCGCGCGAAGCGGGGGCAAGCACCGAAGCGCCCCCGGCGGGCGGCCCGCGCCTTTGCCCGCGCCAGCCGAAGCACGATGGGAGGCTGACATGCCCGGCGACGCCATCGAACCGCCCGGCGGGCACGCGATGCGCCAGCTTGCGCTCGACCTGCGCCGCGTCGAGGTGCCGACGCTGGAGAACTTCGTGGCCGGTCGCAACGTCGAGGTGCTGGCCCAGCTCTGCCTGCTGCGCGCCGGGACGTCGACGGCCGGCGCGCCGCTGATCTACCTGTGGGGCGAACCGGGCTGCGGCAAGTCGCACCTGTTGCAGGCGCTGGCCGGCGAGGCGGGTATGCTCGGCCCCGAGGCGCCGATCGCGGCGTTCGCTGCGGCGATCGAGCGGGCCGGGCCGTCGATCGTGGCGATCGACGACTGCGAGCGCCTCGACGCCGCGCGCCAGCAGCTCGCCTTCCAGCTCCTGAATCACGCACGCGCGCGCCCCGGTGCCACCGTGCTCGCCGCCGGCGCGCAGCCGCCGCTTGCGCTGGCGCTGCGCGACGACCTGCGCACCCGGCTGGGATCGGGCCTGGTCTACCGGCTGCACCTGCTCACCGACCAGGAGAAGGCCGCCGTGCTCGGGCGCGTGGCCGCCGGGCGCGGCGTGATGGTCTCGCCCGACGTGGTGCCGTGGCTGATCGCACACACGTCGCGCGACATCCGCGCGCTGCTGCGCCTGTTCGATGCGCTGGACCGGTACGCGTTCGAACGCAGGCGCGCGATCACGCTGCCGCTGCTGCGCGAACTGGAAGCCGCCGGCGCGCTGATAAAATCGGGCTGAACCATGCACTCGCGCGAATCACCGAGTTCCGCCGCAGCGCCCGGGCGGAACGCCCGGCTGGCGCTGTTCGATCTCGACTACACGTTGCTGCCGATCGATAGCGACTACGAATGGGCACGCTTCCTGATCCGGCTCGGCGTTGTCGACGGCGCGGAGTACGAACGCCGCAATGACGCGTTCTTCGAGCAGTACCACGCCGGGACACTCGACATCCACGAGTTCCTGGCGTTCCAGCTCGCGCCGCTGGCCGCGCATCCACGCGAGCAGCTCGACGCCTGGCATCGCCGGTTCATGGACGAGGTGGTCCGTCCGGCGATCCGCGAGCGCGCCCTCGCGCTGGTCGACGCGCACCGCGCGCGTGGCGACTTGTGCGCGATCGTCACCGCCACCAACGAATTCGTCACGGCACCGATCGCACGCGCATTCGGCGTCGAGCACCTGATCGCCACCGGACTGGAGACGGGCAGCGACGGCTATACGGGGCGACCGAGCGGCACGCCGTCGTTCCGCGAAGGCAAGGTGCGGCGCACCGGGGAATGGCTGGCGTCGCTCGGACGCGACTGGCAGGGCTTCGAGCGATCGTTCTTCTACAGTGATTCGCTCAACGACCTGCCGCTGCTCGAGCGCGTCACCGATCCGGTGGCCACCAACCCCGACGCGCGACTCGCGACGCTCGCCGGCGAGCGCGGCTGGCCGATCGTCAGGCTGTTCGAATGATCAAGCGACTGATCAACCGTATCCTCGGGCGCAACACGGCGCGCGCGGCAGTGCGCGACCGGCCGAAGACATATCGCGGCTCCGAGCACGGGATCCGCGTCGCGGACGTCTCGTCGGCAGCGATGCGCACCTGCGAGACGCTGCAGAAGGCCGGCCACAAGGCCTACGTGGTCGGCGGCGGCGTGCGCGACCTGATGCTCGGGCTCGCGCCCAAGGACTTCGACGTCGCCACCGATGCCACGCCCGACCAGGTGCGCGCGCTGTTCCGGCGATCGCGCATCATCGGCCGCCGTTTCCAGATCGTGCACGTGATCTTCGGGCGCGAAACGATCGAGGTGTCGACCTTCCGCGCGATCCAGGACGTCGCCGAAACCGACGAGCACGGGCGCGTGCTGCGCGACAACGTGTGGGGCACGCAGGCCGAGGACGCGGCGAGGCGCGACTTCACCATCAACGCGCTGTACTACGACCCGATCGGCGACACGGTGCTCGATTACCACAACGGCGTGCGCGATCTGGAGCGCCGGACGCTGCGCATCATCGGAGACCCGGTCGCGCGCTTTCGCGAAGATCCGGTGCGCATGCTGCGCGTGGCGCGCTTCACCGGCAAGCTGGGCTTCAAGGTGGAGCCCAAGACGCGCAAGCCGATCCGCGAACTGGCCGAACTGGTCCACAACGTTCCCGCTGCGCGCCTGTTCGACGAGATGCTCAAGCTGTTGCTGTCGGGCAAGGCGATGGCGTGCCTGCACGAGCTGCGCCGCGAAGGCCTGCATCACGGCCTGTTGCCGATGCTCGACCTGATCCTCGAGCAGCCCGACGACGAGCGTTTCGTCACCGCGGCCCTGGCGGCCACCGACGCCCGCGTGCACGCCGGCAAGAGCACGTCGCCGGGTTTCCTGTTCGCCGCGTTGCTGTGGCAGCCGGTCCGCCAGCGCTGGCAGGCGGGCATCGCCGCCGGTGAGCACTCGATCGTGGCGCTCGCCGCGGCAATCGACTCGGTGCTCGACGAGCAGGCCGAGCGCATCGCGATCCAGCGCCGCTTCATCGCCGACATGCGGGAGATCTGGATGACGCAGCCCCGCTTCGAACGCCGCACCGGGCGCTCGCCGTACGCGCTCGTGGCGCACCTGCGCTTCCGCGCCGCCTACGACTTCCTGTTGTTGCGCTGCGAATCGGGCGAACTGCCGGCCGAGCTGGGCGAATGGTGGGATGCCTTCGCCACCGCCGACGAGAGCGAGCGCGAGGCGCTGCTGGCCAGGGCCGCGAGCGCCGGTGGCGCTGCCGACGCGAGCGCGAAGAAGCGAAGGCGCCGCAGCGGCAGCCGGCGCGGCCGCGGTCGCGCCGGGGCGAAGGACACCGACGCCCCCGTCGAACCCAGCCACACCGAAGCGAGCGCAGCGACGCAATCCGCCGCGGCCGCAACCGACACGCAACCGATGGGGACGGAGTCCGGACCCGAGCCGGCCGCCGAGCCCCAGCCCGCATCGCAAACGCAAGCGCCGGGCGCACCGCCGGCGCCCCCGCACACGACGTGAGCACGATCCGGGCGTGGATTGGCCTCGGTGCGAACCTCGGCGATGCGGCCGCGGCCATCGGGCGCGCGGTGGCAGCGATCGCTGCACTGCCGGATACGCAACTGCTGCGCCTGTCGTCGCTGTACCGCAGCGCGCCGGTGGAAGCGAGCGGCCCCGACTTCCTGAACGCCGTCGCCGAAGTCGACACCGGCCTGTCGCCACCGGCGCTGCTGACGCACCTGCTTGCCATCGAAACCGCCGAAGGACGGCTGCGGCCATATCGCAACGCACCGCGCACCCTCGACCTGGACCTGCTGCTGGCCTGCGACGCGGCAGGGTCGCTGCGCATCGAATCGCCGTCGCTGACACTGCCCCATCCGGCGTTGCACCGGCGCGCGTTCGTGCTCGCGCCGCTGGCCGAGATCGCACCGGCGCTGGTCGTTCCCGGGCTCGGCGACGTCGTCACGCTACGCGATGCCTGCGCCGACCAGCGCATCGAGCGCATCGGCCCGATCGCCGTGCCGGCCAGCGCAGCGAACCGATGAGCCCGCGCGCCCGACGCGGCTTGACCCGACCTTCGACCATGACACCGCCGCCCGCCCTGGCCTCGCCTTTCGCCAAGTACCGCCACATCGTCGTCGAAGGACCGATCGGCGCCGGCAAGTCGTCGCTCGCCCGCAAGCTTGCCGAACGCTTCGGCGCCCAGCCCGTGCTCGAGGATCCGGCGGCCAACCCGTTTCTCGAGCGCTTCTACCGCGACAGCCGGCGCTACGCGCTGCCCGCGCAGCTGTTCTTCCTGTTCCAGCGGGTGAACCAGCTGCGCGAGTTCGCGCAACATGACCTGTTCGACCAGGCGACGGTAGGCGACTTCCTGCTGGAGAAAGATCCGCTCTTCGCGCGCCTGACGCTGGACGACGACGAGTTGAGGCTGTACCAGCAGATCTTCGACAGCCTGCGCCCGCAGGCGCCCACGCCCGACATGGTGATCTACCTGCAGGCGCAGCCCGACACGCTGGTCAAGCGGGTGCTCGAGCGCGGTCACGCGATGGAGGCCGGCATCTCCGAAACCTACCTGCGCGCGCTCTCCGACGCGTACAGTCGCTTCTTCCACCACTTCGACGCCGCGCCGTTGCTGATCGTGAACACCGAACACCTGAATCCGATCGACCGCGAGGACGACTTCGCAACGCTGGTGAACCGGCTCGGCGAGATGCGCGGGCGGCGCAGCTTCTTCAGCGTCGGGGAGTGAACGACGATGCAGATCGTGCGCACCGTCAGCGGCCTGCGTTCCGCACTCGCGAACCGCAACCCGGTCTTCGTGCCGACGATGGGCAACCTGCACGAAGGACACCTGTCGCTGATGCGGCTCGGTCGTTCGGCGGGCGCGCCGCTGGTGGCGAGCATCTTCGTCAACCGCCTGCAGTTCGCGCCACATGAAGACTTCGCCAGCTATCCGCGCACCTTCGAAGACGATTGCGAGAAGTTGCGCTCGGTCGCTTGCGACCTGCTGTTCGCACCCGACGAGGGCGAGCTCTATCCGGTCGAGCAGACCTTCCGCGTGACCACGCCACACGGCCTGGGCGACATCCTCGAAGGAGAGTTCCGCCCCGGCTTCTTCGAGGGCGTGGCCACCGTCGTGCTCAAGCTGTTCGGCTGCGTGCAGCCGGCCGTCGCGGTGTTCGGCATGAAGGACTACCAGCAGCTGATGGTGGTACGTCGCATGGTCACGCAATTCAACCTGCCGATCGCGATCCTCGCCGGCGCCACGATGCGCGAAGCCGACGGGCTGGCGATGTCGTCGCGCAACGGCTACCTGAACCCCGCCGAGCGTGCCGAAGCGCCGGCGCTCCAGCGCGCGCTGAAGGCGCTCGCGCAGCGCGCCACGGAGTTGGCCGGCGAACTCCGCAGGCAGGCGCCAATGCGCCGCGAAGCGGCCACCGTCGCGTTGCAGGCGCTCACGCAGGCCGAGCGCGACGCGCACGCCGCGCTGGGCGCCCGCGGCTGGAAGCCCGACTACATCGCGATCCGTCGCCGCGCCGATCTCGCGCCCCCGGCACCCGACGACCTTCTGCACGACGACCGGCTGGTCGCGCTCGGTGCAGCCCGCCTGGGCACCACCCGCCTGATCGACAACCTCGAGTTCTGACGGCCGACGGCCTGCTGGCTACGCTTCCCCGTATCCCTGCGGATTGGCCTGCTGCCAGCGCCAGGCATCCGCGCACATCCGTTCGATGCCCAGCGTCGCGCGCCAGCCGAGCAGGCTGGCCGCCGCCGACGGATCGGCGTAGCACGCGGCGATGTCGCCGGGCCGTCGATCGACGATGCGGTACGGCACCTTGCGCGCGCTCGCGCGTTCGAAGGCACGCACCAAATCGAGCACCGAGTAGCCGGTGCCGGTCCCCAGGTTCACCGTGAAGGCACCGCGATGGCCGAGCACGCGGTCGAGCGCTGCCAGGTGCCCGCGCGCCAGGTCCACCACGTGGATGTAGTCGCGCACGCCGGTGCCATCGGGCGTCGGCCAGTCACCGCCGAACACCGACAGCTGCGCCAGGCGACCCACTGCGACCTGGCTCACGTAGGGCATCAGGTTGTTCGGCACGCCGCGGGGATCCTCGCCGATCAGGCCGCTGTCGTGGGCCCCGACCGGGTTGAAGTAGCGCAGGATGCCGATCGACCAGTCGGGCTCGGCCAGCGCGAGGTCGCCAAGGATGTGCTCGATCATCCACTTGGTGCGCCCGTACGGGTTGGTCGGACCGGTCGGCGCATCCTCGGCGATCGGCACGCGTTGCGGATCGCCGTAGACGGTCGCCGACGAGCTGAACACGATGCGCCGCACGCCGGCTTCGGCCAGCGCGTGCAGCAGGGTCGTCGTGCCCGCCACGTTGTTGTCGTAGTAGGCCAGCGGCTGCGCCACCGATTCGCCGACCGCCTTGAGTCCCGCGAAGTGGATCACCGCGTCGAAGCGGCGCGAGCGCAGCAGCGTGTGCAGGGCGTCCGCGTCGCGGATGTCGGCGCGCACGAGCGGCACTTCGCGGCCGCTGATCCGCTCGACGCGCCGCAGCGACTCGGGGCTGGCGTTGCTCAGGTTGTCGAGCACGACCACCTCCCAGCCGGCCTGCAGCAACTCGAGCACCGTATGCGAACCGATGTAGCCCGCCCCGCCCGTCACCAGCACGCGTCGTGTACGTTCGTCCGTCATCGCCCGTTTCCCGCGGTCGTCATTGCCATCTCACCCTCGTCGCGCACCACGCCGGTGCCTGCCCGCCGCCCCGCGTCGCCGCAAGGGCACCATCGGTGCACGAAGTCTCGCACGTCGGCGAAGTGCCGGCCGTAGAATCGGTCCGGTCGAGGCAAGGGCCGTCCAGGTACCGATCATGCTGATTCCCGTCATTCTCTCCGGCGGTTCGGGCACGCGTCTGTGGCCGGTGTCACGCGAAGCGTCACCGAAACCGTTCATGAAGCTCGGCGGCCGCGCAAGCCTGCTGCAACGTACGCTCGAACGTGCGCTGCCGCTGGCCGGCGCCGGCCGCGCGGCGATCGTCACCAACCGCGAGTACTTCTTCAAGACGCGCGAGGAGATCGCCGGCGTGCAGGCAGCCCGCGGCTGCCGGGTCACGCAGCTGCTCGAACCGATCGGCCGCAACACCGCGCCGGCGATCGCGATCGCCGCGCTCTGGGCGCAGGCGCAGGACGCCGACGCGACCCTGCTGGTATTGCCGGCCGATCATCTCATTCCGGACGACGCGGCATTCCAGGCCGCAGCCCGCCAGGCTGCGGAGCTGGCCGCCGACGGCCGGATCGTGCTGTTCGGCATCCGCCCGACGGTGCCCGAGACCGGATTCGGCTACATCGAGACGGGCGCGGAACTGCCGGGCGGAGCGCTGGCGGTACGCCGCTTCGTCGAAAAACCCGATGCGGCGCGCGCGATGCAATTCCTCGCCGCCGGCAACTTCGTCTGGAACAGCGGCATGTTCTGCTTCGGTGCCGCCACGATCCTCGATGCGCTGCAGGCGCACGCACCGCAGGTGCTGGCGGCCGCACGCGCCGCCTGGGAGGCCAGCCGTGCAACGGTCACCGACGAACAGATGCCGATCGCGGCCGATGCCTTCGCGGCCTGCCCCGACATCTCGATCGACTACGCGGTGATGGAGAAGGCAGACGGCGTCGTGGTGCTGCCATCGCGCTTCAACTGGAGCGACATCGGCTCGTGGAAGGCGGTGGCCGAGCAGCTCGAACCCGACGCCGACGGCAACACCACGCTCGGCGAAACCATGCTGGTGAACGCGAAGAACACCCACGTGCAGAGCGAGGACCGGCTGGTGGCCGCGATCGGCGTGGAGAACCTGCTGGTGGTCGACACGCCCGACGCGTTGCTGGTGGCGAACAAGGACGCCAGCCAGCAGGTCAGGGAGATCGTCGGGCGGCTGAAGTCCAAGGGCCACGAGGCGGCGCGCCTGCACCGCACCGTCGCGCGGCCGTGGGGCACCTATACCGTGCTGCAGGAAGGCCCGCGCTTCAAGATCAAGCGCATCGAGGTGCGGCCCCGCCAGGCCCTGTCACTGCAGATGCATCACCATCGCAGCGAGCACTGGATCGTGGTGTCCGGCACCGCGAAGGTGGCCTGCGACGATCGCACGTTCCTGGTCGCCGCCAACGAGTCCACCTACATCCCGATCGGCTCGAAGCACCGCCTCGAGAATCCCGGCGTGGTCGACCTCGTCATGATCGAGGTGCAATGCGGCGACTACCTGGGCGAGGACGACATCGTGCGCTTCGACGACGTGTACGGCAGGCCGTCGGGCTGAACACGAACTGCGCTTCGCCGGTGGCCCGCTCCCCGGACCTTCGCTCGCAGGTAGCCCGCTCCCCGCAGGTCGCCCGCCCCTCGCCGGTGGCCCGCTTCTTCTACGCGCTGCGCCCCGACGCGCGGGCCGCCGCGGCGCTCGGGCACCTCGCCGCCGGCCTTGCAGCACGGCTGGGCGGGCGCCCGCTCGATGCGCACGACATTCACCTGACGCTGGTGTTCGTCGGCGAGCGGCCGTTTGGCGACGCACCCATGCTCGCCAGCCTCATGACCGGGCTTGCATCGCCGACGCGACCGCTGGCGGCGGCAGAATCGATGGCAATGGCACGGCTGGGCAGCTTCGGGCGTGGCCTGCTGTGGGCCGGGCCGGCCGCCCCACCGCCGGACTGGCCATCGGCGCTGGCCATCGCGTTGCAGCAGCGGCTGCGAGCGGCAGGAATCGGCTTCGACGAACGGGCGCTGCGGTTGCATGCGACGCTGGTGCGCGGCGCCAGGAACCGGCAAGCGCGAGCGCCGACGGATCCGGCACCTGCGGCCATGTCCGCGTTGCACACGGCGTTCGACGAATTCGCCCCCACGCTGCCGATCGTGCCCACCGGCTGGACGCTGGCCCTGGGCCGCTCCGGCGGCGATTCGACGCCGCAACGCCGCTACCGCTGGCGCAAAGCGCAGGCACGTCCGCCGGCGAGCGGCACCTGAACGCGGCGGTCATCGATTCGTCACCAGCGCCTGCTCGCGCCACGATCGTCATAAACTCGCGCCGTGAGCGCCCGAATCCTCGTCGTCGAAGACGAACCCGCGATCCGCGAACTTGTCGCGCTGAACCTTCGGCATGCCGGCTACTCGGTCAGCGAAGCCGAATCGGCCGAGCAGGCCCGCGCGCAGCTCGACGCCGCACTGCCCGACCTGGTCCTGCTCGACTGGATGTTGCCGCACCAGTCGGGCATCGATTTCGCGAAGCAGTTGCGCGCCGATCCTCGCACCGCCGCGCTGCCGATCGTGCTGCTCACCGCGCGCGCGCAGGAGGGCGACAAGCTGCAGGGCTTCGAGGTCGGCGCTGACGACTACGTCACCAAGCCGTTCTCGCCGCGCGAACTGCTGGCGCGAGTGCGCGCACTGCTGCGCCGCAGTTCGAACGCCGGCAGCGGCGGCGAGGATCCGATCGAGATCGGCGGCCTGCGCCTCGAGCCGGCAAGCATGCGCGTGCTGGCCAACGGCGTTGCATTGGCGCTCAGCCCGACCGAATTCCGGCTGCTGCACTGCTTCATGCGGCATCCGGACCGCGTGCTGTCGCGCACCCGGCTGCTCGACAGCGTCTGGGGCGATCACGTGTATATTGAGGAACGCACGGTCGATGTCCACGTGAGGCGGCTGCGTGTCGCGCTGGAACCCAGCGGGCATCAGCGCCTGATCGAAACCGTGCGCGGTGGGGGCTACCGCTTCATGCCCAGCTAACGAATCCCGGCTACGTCCTTGAACCAGGTGCTGCGCAGTCTCGCGGCCATCGCGATGGTCATCGCCATCGCGGTGGTGCTCGACTTCTTCGTCACGGAGAATGCCGCGGTCTGGTGGCTCGGCACCGTATTCGTCGTTCATGCGGTGGTCCAGACCGCCTACATGGCGCGCCTGCATCACTGGGCCTCGCTGCCGCGCAACCGGCCGCTGCCGGCCGGCATCGGACCGTGGCGGCCGATCATTGCGCGACTGGCCCGTTTCGTGCGCCAGGAGACCGACACGCGCAACGAGCTCGATTCCGAGCTCGCGCGCATCCACGCCGCCGTCGACCGCCTGCCCGACGGCCTGGTGGTGCTCGACCGCTACGACCACGTGCTGTGGGCCAACGACGCGGCCGAGACGCTGCACGGAGTCTTCGGCACGCGCCGCCCGATCCATCACTTCATCCGCCAGCCCGAATTCGCAAGGTTCCTGCAGGCCAACGAATCCGGCAGCGCGCTGCGCATCCAACTGCCCGGGCAGCCAGGCCGCACCCACGAACTGCGGCTGCACCCGACCGAGGGTGGCCAGAAGCTCCTGATCACCCGCGACGTCACCGATCAGGCGAAGCTCGACGCGATGCGCAGCGACTTCGTCGCCAACGTCTCGCACGAGATCCGCACCCCGATCACGGTGATCGCGGGATTCGCCGAGACGCTGCTCGAGCTCGAGCTCGAGGAGGCCGCACGCCGCGAGTACCTCGGCTCGATCCTCAAGCAGAGCCAGACGATGCAGCGGCTGGTCGACGACCTGCTGATGCTGTCCTCGCTCGAAAGCGGAAGCGGCGCGCTCGAGGACGAGCCGATCGACCTGCGGGCACTGCTCTCGGCGTTGCTGGACGAGTCCCAAGCGCTGTCGCGCGGGCGTCATCGCATCAGCCTGGACTTCGACGGCCCGAGCCGCGTGCTCGCCGCACCCGGAGAGCTCGAGAGCGCGGTGCGCAACCTGCTCACGAACGCGATCCGCTACACGCCCGACGGCGGGCGCATTACGCTGGCCTGGCGGGTGCAGGACAGCGAAGGGCGCATCTCGGTGCGCGACAACGGCATCGGCATCCCGCCCGAGCACATGGCGCGCATCTCCGAACGCTTCTACCGCGTCGATCGCGGGCGTTCGCGCGCCACCGGCGGCACCGGACTCGGCCTGGCGATCGTCAAGCACATCATGCAGCGCCACCAGGGCCGGCTGGAGTTCCACAGCACGGTCGGAAAGGGCAGCGTGTTCGCGCTGTGCCTGCCGGTGTCCCGGCTGCTCCCCGACTCGGCGCCAGCGCCGGCAGCAGATGCCGCCGACGCCGGCCCGGGCGCTCACGACGAAGACAGCCCGCCGCTTCCCGCCGACGTTGCGTGACGCAGGTCGATCCCCTCGACCACGTTGACGACGTACTCGGCGATGTTCTTCGCGTGGTCGCCCACGCGTTCGATCGACTGCACGACGAAGATCAGCGCCAGCGCCGAAGAGACTGTCTGCGGGTGCGCTCCCATCTCGGCCACGAGGTCGGCAATCAGCTCGTCGCGCAGCGCATCGACCTCGTCGTCGCGCTCGCCGAGTACCAACGCCGCCCGCGCGTCGTGCCGCACGAACGCGTCGATTGCGCAGGCCAGCATGTCGCGCACCAGCGCCGCCATGCGCTCGATGCGGTCCAGCGCGATCGGCGGTGCCGCGAGCTCGAGCAAGCGGCTCTTGCGGGCGATCTTCTTCGCCTCGTCGCCGATCCGCTCCAGGTCGTTGATCGTGTGGATGACCGCGATGATCTCGCGCAGGTCGATGGCGATCGGCTGGCGCCGCGCGATCGTCCGGTTGCAGCGCAGGTCGGTCTCGACGTGCAGCTGGTTCACTTTCTGCTCGTCGGCCAGCACCTGCGCGGCGAGGTCCGGGTCGCGCAACCGTACCGCGTCGACGGCACGCACGAACTGCCGCTCGACCAGGCCGCCCATCGCCGTCACCGAACTGCGCAGCACGTCGATCTCGGTATCGAACTGCCGGTGCGTGTATTCGCGCTCCATCCTGCTCACCTTCCTTGAATCGTCGCTCAGCCGAACCGGCCGGTGATGTAGTCCTCGGTGGCCTTCTTCTTCGGCTTGATGAAGATCTCGTCGGTACGCCCGAACTCGATCAGCTCGCCGAGGTACATGTAGGCCGTGAAGTCCGAGATCCGCGCCGCCTGCTGCATGTTGTGGGTGACGATCGCGATCGTGTACTCGTTCTTGAGCTCGTTGACCAGCTCCTCGATCTTCGCGGTCGAGATCGGGTCGAGCGCGCTGGTCGGCTCGTCCAGCAGCAGCACCTCGGGCTTGACCGCGACCATCCGCGCGATGCACAGCCGCTGCTGCTGGCCACCCGACAGGCTCAACCCGCTCTGGCCGAGCTTGTCCTTGACCTCCTCCCACAGCGCCGCCTTGCGCAGCGCCCACTCGACGCGCTCCTGCATCGCGTCGCCCGACAGGCTCTCGTAGAGCCGCACTCCGAACGCGATGTTCTCGAAGATCGTCATCGGAAACGGCGTCGGCTTCTGGAAGACCATGCCGACCTTCGCGCGCAGCAGGTTCACGTCCTGTGACGGGTCGAGGATGTTGCGGTCGTTGAAGCGGATCTCGCCGGTGGCGCGCTGGTTCGGGTACAGGTCGAACATGCGGTTGAAGGTGCGCAGCAGCGTCGATTTGCCACAGCCCGACGGGCCGATGAAGGCGGTGACGTGGTGGCGCGCGATGTCGAGCGACACGTCGCTCAGGCCCTGGAACTTGCCGTAGAAGAACGACAGGTTCCGGACCTCGATGACGGGCGCGGGGGCCGATTGGGTGGCGGGGTTCATTCGTGGGTGTCCGTTTGCGCTCAGGCGCGCACCTTGTCGCGGAACATGACGCGCGCGAGCACGTTGATGCCGAGGACGATCAACGCGATCAGCGCGGCGCCGCCCCAAGCGAGCTGCTGCCAGTTCTCGTACGGGCTCATCGCGAAGTTGTAGATGACCACCGGCAGGTTGGCCATCGGCTTGGCCATGTCGGCGTTGAAGAACTGGTTGTTGAGCGCGGTGAACAGCAGCGGCGCGGTCTCGCCGATGATCCGCGCGACCGCGAGCAGCACGCCGGTCAGCACGCCGCCGCGCACCGCCCGCAGCGTCACCGAAAGACTCACCTTCCAGCGCGGCGCGCCGAGCGCGAACGCCGCCTCGCGCAGGCTGCCCGGCACCAGCGCGAGCATGTTCTCGGTGGTGCGCACGACCACCGGGATCGCGATCAGGCTGAGCGCCAGCGTCCCGGCCCAGCCGGAGAAGTGCTTGACCGTCGCAACCGCGATCGCATAGACGAACAGGCCGATCACGATCGACGGCGCCGACAGCATGATGTCGGTGACGA